>WFSH01000084.1 GCA_015486145.1 Mesoaciditogaceae bacterium | reverse complement strand
TGCTTGGAGATCCTGAATAATTCCTTCGGAACTTTCAGGATGACGGTGTGGTCAAAGATTTCAATAAAAGAGCGAATCAGTTTTGACAAGGCTTCAAAAAAATTACACTCACCGCTTGTAAAGCGGTACTAAAATGTCAAAGAATGTCGCTATTCAAAAATACTACCCACACTATCGTGAAGAGATCCAGAATTTCTCTTCTTTTACAAACACACCGTGAGAAGGATCTATTTTGTCATATGGTAAACTATAGGAGTAGCGAGAAGGGAGGAAATGGAATGAAGGAGCTTTCCGTACAAGAACTGGAGATTGATCTTTCAAAATTTGATTTGCCGAGTTCCACAAAAAGAGTCACGTTAAAATCAGATTTTGTTTATCAAGATAGGGCCTATGAAGCTCTCAGGGATGCTCTCACTTTAGACAATAAAAATTACAACGTATTTGTCGTTGGTCCAACCGGAAGTGGAAGACACACTTTTGTGAGAGATTTTTTAAAGAGAGCGGCATCTGAAATGGAAACACCGGAAGATTGGGTGTACGTTTACAATTTTCTCGATCCACTGTCACCTAAAGCCATATCTTTTGAAGCTGGACGTGCCCAAGAGTTCAAGTCAACGATTTCTGATTTAAAAAAAGAAGTTTTGGATTCGATAAAAAAAGCTTTTAGCAGCAGTGATTATGAAAAGCACAGAGGCAATCTTGAGGAAAAATATTCCACGAAGAAAAAAGAACTTTGGGATAGTCTAAGTCAAAAGACTTTAGAACTTGGATTTGCCGTACAAATAGGACCGACGGGCATTATCACCGTTCCTGTTGCAAACGGGAAGCCATTGGCCCAAGAAGATTACGAAAAGCTTGAACCGGAAAAAAAGAAAGAATATGAAGACAACATCATAAAAGTCAAACGACTGGTGGATGGTACACTTCATAAGTCGAGGAACATAGACAGAGAGCTAAAATCAAAAATGGACAAATTGGATAGAGAGATCGCTAAATTTGCCATAAATCCAATTTTTGATGAACTCGTGGCAAAATTTAAAAAAAACACGAATGCTGTGGAACATATAAAGAGAATAAAAAATGACGTTTTGAACAACATTTCCATTCTCAGAGACGATCAAACTGACAAAGATAAATTCATGGCACGTTACGACGTGAACGTTATAGTGGATAACTCTCAAACCAAGGGAGCTCCCGTAATAGAAGAATTCAATCCCACCTATGCCAATCTGTTTGGCAAGATAGAATACTACTCAACTATGGGAAGCCTCCAAACTGATTTCAGATTCATACGTTCAGGTGTATTTCACCGTGCGAACAAGGGATTTTTGATTTTGAATGCCGAAGATGTACTCAGAGCGCCGTTTGCTTGGGATGGAATTAAAAGGCTTCTCAACAGTGGAAATTTGAAGATTGAAAACATTCAGGATCACCTTGGCTATGGAATAACCGTCAGCATCAATCCCGAACCCATACCGTCTGATTTGAAGATAATACTGATAGGAAATTCCATGATTTACAACATTCTTTATGAATACGAAGCGGATTTCAGAAAGTTTTTTAAGATAAAGGCACCGTTTGATTGGGAACTTAAGGTGGATAAAAAGGGAATTGAGTACTACGTGCAACTGCTAAAATCCATAGTGGAATCCAAAAAACTACTCAATTTGAACAAAAGTGGCATTGAAGAGATTTTGAAATACGGCATGCGCCTTGTCGAAAGAAAAGACAAATTGTCAGCGCAGCCCAATAAAATAATGGCACTTTTGATTGAAAGTGATCGAAAAGCTCGACTTTTGAAAAAACGCGCGATAGACTCTGAATCCGTAAAAGAAGCTTTAAAAGCCATCGAAAATCGCCATTCTCTCGAAGAAGATCACATGCTTGAATACGTGAAGCGCGGAGAGGTCATGATAGACACTTCCGGAGAGCGTGTGGGTCAGATAAACGGCCTCACCGTTTTGCAGGTCTCCGAGCACCCCTTTGGCCTACCGGTGAAAATCACGGCAAAGACTCACCTTGGAGACCAAGGAGTTGTGGACATTCAAAGAGAAGCCAATATGTCTGGGAAAATATTCACCAAGGCAGTTTTAATACTTTCGAGCTACTTCTCTTCCAAGTACGCCCAAAAGGAAAGATTTTCTCTCGCGGCCACTTTGAGCTTCGAACAAACATACTCCATGGTTGATGGAGACAGCGCTTCACTTGCAGAAACTCTTGCTCTGATTTCGGCTTTGTCCAAAGTCCCAATAAAACAGCATCTCGCCGTCACGGGTTCCATAAACCAAAATGGAGATGTTCAACCTGTTGGTGGTGTCCCATACAAGATCGAAGGTTTTTTTAAAGTTTGTCGCGACAAAAAACTCACGGGCGAGCATGGTGTTATAATTCCCGCTTTAAACGTGAACGATCTCGTTCTCAGTTCCGAAGTTATGAAAGCGATTAAAGAAGGTAAATTCCACATATGGACGGTGAACACCGTCGATGAGGCCATAGAGATCGCCATGGGAAAGCCTGCCGGAAAGATGAACAAACTCATGAATTATCCCAAAGGGACCGTGAATTACCTCGTCTGTAAAGAACTTGAAAGGGTTTCAAAGTTAGAGAAAAAAACCGAAAAAAAAGTTAAAAAGGGTAGGAAATCCAAAAGAGATGGTGTAAAATAATTTACTTACAGTTCAACAAGTGAAAGGAGGAAAAATTCATGGGTAAAGAAGTTGCGGACATGATCATGGAAAAAGCCAAGGAATACGAAAAAGAGGTGGCACAATTTTTGCGCGATATCGTTGCCATACCAAGTTATTCCGGCCAGGAAAAAGAAGTGGTTGACAGGATAGCTCAAGAGATGCGAAAAGTGGGATTTGACGAGGTAAAAGTGGATGGTTTGGGCAATATTTTTGGAAGAATAGGAAACGGAAAGCCCGTTGTTGCGATGGATGCCCACATAGATGTGGTAGGCGTTGGAGACCCAACACAATGGAAACACGATCCGTTTAAGGGAAAAGTGGAGAACGGAGTGATATATGGAAGAGGTGCTGGAGACCAAAAAGCTGGCATGGCCTCCATGGTTTACGCTGGTAAGATAATAAAGGATCTTCATCTTGAGGGAGATTACACCTTTTACGTCGTGGGTTCCGTTATGGAAGAGGCATGTGATGGACTTCCGTGGCAGTACATTGTCAAGGAAGAAAAATTTAGACCGGACTACGTGGTTATCACCGAACCGACAAACCTCAACATCTACCGTGGTCACAGAGGAAGAATAGAAGTCAAAATTCGTACCAAAGGCATATCAGCCCACGCCGCAATGCCAGAAATGGGAGATAACGCCATATACAAAATGGCAAAAATAGTTTTGGGCATAGAAAAACTCAACGATGAATTGAAACCAGACCCGTTTCTGGGCAAAGGTACAGCCGTTGTTTCACAAATATTTTTCAAATCCCCATCTGAAAACTCGGTGGCGGACGAGTGTACCATACATATAGACCGTAGGCTTACCAAAGGTGAAACTAAAGAAACAGCCATTGCTGAATTTGAAAAAGTTATAAAAGAAGC
>WFSH01000083.1 GCA_015486145.1 Mesoaciditogaceae bacterium | reverse complement strand
ATGTTAAGAAAACTTGCATTTCAAGACCCGACCCCGATTTTTCGCATGACTCATCGACTCGCTTTCGTGTAGATTTTTTATGAGTGGGATTCTCCTGTGGAGAATGTTTTCCCACTTTCATGTCTGAAGCGATAGCTGAGAGTCAATTCGTTTACTTGACAATTAATGGAAATTGTTTTACAATTGAAGACGAACTTTAAAACAAAATTTTAATTATTGTGTTTCTTGATGAAGATTTTCTCTTCTGAATGAACTGAATGCAGAAATTTTTCAAAAAGAATAGCCTACCTATACCTACAAACAAGAGCATTTCAACATTGGGAGAGGATAATTCTATGCAAGCAAGGTGCTTTTTGGAATGCATTTAGAATATTTTAATAATTTTGAATGGGGGGGATATTTACGAAAGCAAAAAATACATGGATTTTGGTAACAGCGGTAATCACGGTGGCTTTTATTCTTTCTGGATGTTTCTTTTTTTCACCACCTGTTCCAACGATGCTAAAAGCCATCACCAATAGCAGTTCTTCCATTCATCTTGAATGGAATGGCTCGGCCAATAAGTTTTTAATTTACAGAACGGATTCTTTAAGTAAGCAGTTTGAAAAGCAAACTGAAGTTGCCTCTGGTTCATATCAAGATAAAGGACTCTCGCCGAATACGACTTATTATTACAAGGTCAGAGCTAAAAATGGCTCACGAATTTCAGCTTTCTCCAATGTTGCTTCTGCTACAACTTTTGCGCTTAAATACAATCCTCCCTTTTTAAAAGTTTCGAGTCCTTCTACCGATGAGATTGACGTATTTTGGATAAAACCGGAGGGAAAATATACCCTTCTCCTTTTTAAAAGCTTATCGCCTGACAGTGGCTTCACGAAAATTTCCACTTTGACCTATCAAAACGATGAATATATGGATAAAGATGTGCAACCAAACACGATTTATTATTACAAGGCCAAAGTGTACAACGCCCAAGGAGAGTCCGATTTTTCCATGCCCCTAAAGGCCATGACAAAACTCTTAGTTCCAACAAATCTTCGTGAAGTATCGGTTACCGCCGGAAGCGTGGAACTTGAATGGGATTACGCATCTGAACACTATAATGGATTTTATATTTACCGTTCAAACAGCTCAACTGGAACTTACACCAAAGTCGCGTACAGCGAGAAAAAAACATTCACCAACACACATCTTGACTACGCGACCACTTATTTTTACAAAGTCAGCGCTCTTTATCTTACAGAAGAATCATCCAAAAGCTTGGCTATTTCTGTTATCACGAAGCAAGAAAAACCGTTCAATCCCTCATCGCTTTACGTGAACAATCTCACGTACAATTCTGTAACTTTGAAATGGAAAGATAACTCCGATAACGAAAAAGGTTTTGTCGTTTATCGCTCCAGTACAAATTCTGCTTTTACCCCAATTGCCACCGTTGCAGCCAATACAACAACGTATACCGATTTGAATCTTACTCCGAATCAAACGTACCAATACGAAGTTTTGGCTTACAACGAAATTGGCAACTCTCCGTTCAGTAACATCATAAAAGCCGTTCCACGCCTTTTGGCGCCAATTTTAAGCATTACATCATCGGCGACGCATGATATAAGCCTTTCATGGAGTGAAGCAGCCACGGGAGTTGTTGGATTCAAGCTTTATAGATCAGAAGATGATTTGAGCTTCAAGCAAATATCCACCTTTTCAAAAGATCAATTAACGTACAGCGATGACAATTTGGAAGCTTCAAAAACTTACTATTATGAGATGAAGACCTATAATTCATCTTGTGAATCCACTTATTCCAACGTTGTGAAAACCATGACCACTCCGGTTCAAATTGCTTCCAATACCAGCGTAATGAACATGGAAGTGATGGAAAAGTCAGTTTCAACGGTTGAAGATAATGGAGCGGTGATAAAGTTTTCAGATCCAAGGTATGCAACCCTTAAAAAGGGTGACTTTTTGGTCGCGACTATAACGGATAAGACACCGAATGGCCTTTTAAGAAAAGTGGAATCGGTTACCAAAGAAGGAAGTCAGATAATCGTTACATCCACACCTGTTCCCTTAACAGATGTTGTAAAAAATGGAAATGCGGAATTTTCTGCAACTATGATGATAAGTTCAGCCCAACCTGCGGTAAAAACAGAAAGCGTTAAAGTCATGAGTAAGAAAGTTAACTTTAGTATACCTATTTACGATGAAGATGGGAATCCTTATACCACGAACGATCAAATAAAACTTAAAGGTTATTTCGGTCTTAGAT
>WFSH01000082.1 GCA_015486145.1 Mesoaciditogaceae bacterium | reverse complement strand
TTTCCGTCCTCCATTGTGATGAATCCGTAGCCTTTCTTGGGGTCAAACCACTTGACAGTACCTTTCATGCATCTTGCCTCCTTAAAATTCGTATGACCTTATGGTCACAACCTCATCATACCACTTAAATCGATCAAAGTCAACACTTCGAGTTGACTCATAAAAAATCTACACGAAAGCAAGTCGATGAGTCAAAATAAAAATCTACACGAAATCATCAACGGAAGAGACGAATGATTCCGGTTCTCTTCATTTTTGTGCGGATAAAACATGACAATTCTCTATTCTGTTCTTGTAAGTTTGAACAAAGTCATTCAAAAATACCTTGTCATCAAGTAAAAGAACAAGCATCCTTGAAGTACTGTCAGGACATATGAGCTCATTGTTTTTTGATTTCGTAAGGGCAATTCATGAATTGCCCGTACAAAAGGCTGCTGAATTATCCACATTGGTAGGGTCAAGAGATGGCGCCAAGAGTTTAGGTAAAGCCTATCTGTTTCTCCCCGTTTCCTTTGGTAGGGGTCTGTCTCAAGTTTTGTGTATTCGTTGAATTTCCTAAGAGTCAAATCTTTATCCGGGCCGTCGGGCCCGGTTTTTCATTCCATCTATCACTGCTTTTATCATGCTTTTAGAAGAGAAAAAAGTGCAAAGAGAACTATTTTAAATGATCGAAATATCTCAGTATTCCATCGTCAAGTGCCAATGCTTCCCGCCATATGTTAAACGGATCTCTTAGCCATTTTTCTCTTTTTGGTGAAGATATGAACGACATTTCAACTAACACGGCTGGAACTTCTGCAAGTTTTAGAACTTTAAAATCATTCCTCAGCAAGTTACCCTTAACGGTAAAGAATCTTTCCAAAGAATCGAGGATGAATCTCGCCGCACGCTTGGATGTGTCAGTTGCACTCCAATAATACACCTGGGGTCTGTCAACTTCTGGTGCGTTTTGTATGGAATTGTGATGGATGCAAACGAAGAGCGCGGCATGCTTTTCGTTAGCAAGGGCAATTCTTGCAGAAAGCGACACGGTCTCATCGGTTCTTCTTGTCAACAACACGCTGGCCCCTTGTGTTTGAAGAATTTTGCAAAGTGACAAGGCTAATTCGAGATTTATCGTTTTTTCTTTCAAACCTGTGGGGCCAATAGCACCATCGTCTATTCCACCGTGTCCAGGATCGAGGACGATCAATTTTCCACTTAGCACACCGGCCATCGCCATTTCAACGATGGCCAGTATGAGGACAAACACAAAAGATTTTTTCATTATTTGGAGTTTTTCAATTTTTTAGGGAAAAAGAGTCCAGCTTTGATCTCATCAACAAGAATTTTCAGGGCTTTTTGAAGTTGAACATCTTTTTTTATGTTGACAGTTGCGGTGCTTTGAGTTGAACTCACGACACTTTGAATGAGTTGCTTGTAGCTTTCGGTTTTAGTGGGCGTGGCACCAGACTCGGCCACAACGTAATCAGGCGTTATTCCCTTTAGGTTTATGTCTTGACCATTCGGCGTGAAGTAGTGATCGGTGACGAGCAAGAGCAATCCTCCATTCGAAAGTGGGATTTCCGTTTGAACGGCGGCTTTTCCAAAGGTTCTTTCGCCAACTAAAACGGCGTATCCATTATCTCTGAGCGCGGAAGAAACTATTTCTGAAGACGATGCAGAACCATGGTTGACCAAAATAACTATTGGTAAACGTTTGTAAGTATTTCCATAAGAACGGTAAGGCTGTTCCACACCATAGCGATTTCTAACGGTGACGATCAATTTACCTTTAGGAAGAAAATCGCTTGCAACTTCTAAGGCTTGTGAGAAAAGCCCCCCTGGATCGTTTCTGAGATCTATTATAAGTCCCTTGATCTTTTGAGAATAAAGGGAATCCAATGCGTTCGAAAGTTCTTTTCCAGTGGATTCACTGAAATTCGTAATTCTCACGTAACCTATTTTGATGTTAGAAATGTTTATCGTGGTGAATTTCACGGTTTTGAGTTTTATAAGTGCCCTTGTGATAACGAAAGTCATGGTGGCTTTTTTAGATGGGCGGTAGACTTCCACTTTCACTTTAGAACCTGGAACTCCTCTCAAAGCATTTACGGCTGGGATGTAACCAAGCGATTTCACGGTCGAACCGTTTATTGAAATTATCAGATCGCCGCTTTTCAGCCCGACTTTTTCTGCGGGAGAACCGTACATTGGACTTATGATTTCTATGGCGTTTTTCGTTGAATCGTACGTCACTTCCGTGCCAATGCCGCCGTATTTGGAAGAGGTTTGAATTTCAAATTGTTTAACTTCATCCGGTGGAAAATAATAAGTGAACCTACTTCCGAGATTTTTAATAATGGCTTCTATAGCCGCATTTTGAAGCTTTTGGTAATTGACCGATGTTGCGTTGTAATAGTACTTCTGAATCAGTTGAATAACTTGCGAAACAACGCTTCCATTTGCACTAAGTAAGGTTTGAGAAGCCCATGCAATTCCCACAAGGCTTGCCAAAATAAAAAGTACGACCAACGTTTTTTGATATTTTCTCATTTTTCATTCCCCCAATCAGAGGTATTTAAAAAGTAACTTCATCAATTTTTCAATTTTCTCGCTACCATTTTCCGATGAGATTTCGTCCACACATGACATGGCATAGTCTTTAACTATCAGCTGTGCAACGGCATCAAGAGCGGCTCGTATCGCTGCTATTTGCATGACTATGTCAGTGCAATCTCTTTCGTTTTCTACCATTGCTTGAACGCCTTTTACCTGTCCTTCCACTTTTTTTAGTCTGCTTATCAGTTTGCTTTTTTCGCTTTTCTCCATTTTTGTTTTCCTCCAACGTAAAATCTATCAAACCCTTGGTTTTATCAACTGAGACGATTTTTGCTCGGATCTTGTCACCGAGCTTGAAAATCCTTCCCTTTCTCTCACCCAAGAGTTGATTCAATTTCTGATTGTACACGTAATAGTCGTCTAAAGATGATATGTGTATCAGCCCACTTATGGCTTTTTCTGGAATTTCAACGAAAAGTCCAAATTCCGTGACACCCGTTACGACCACGTCGAAAACTTCGTTGATGTGTTTTTGAGCGTATTCAGCTTTTTTCATCGCTATCAAATCTCTCTCAGCGTTGTCTGCCACGATTTCTCGCTTTGAACTTTGACGTGCCACTTCTGGAAGGAGTTTCATCTGTCTTTTTATTTCTTTTTCTTTGAAGCCACTGTTTTCTATGTGCGCTTTTAAGAGCCTGTGGACAACCAAATCTGGGTATCGCCGTATTGGACTTGTGAAATGCGTGTAATTCAGAGAAGCAAGACCAAAGTGACCCACGTTCGTTTCGGAATAAACAGCTTTTTTCATCGATCTCACAAGGAGTCTTTGAATGATCGCCTCCAATGGATGATCTTTTATCTGCTCGAGAATCCTTTGCAGAAGTATGGGCTGAACATTTTCCGTTATTTTAAACTTTAAGCCAATGGCTTGAAGATATTCGGAAAGTTTGGTTAAAGCTTCCGGATCAGGTCTATCGTGCACCCGATAAATAAAGGGAAGATCTTGAATGTCAAATATTTCTGCCACAGCTTCATTTGCCATTATCATAAACTCTTCTATCATGGATTCAGATGTGCTTTGCTTTTTCAACACGATATCTTCCACTTCACCGTTTTTGTCGAGTATGACTTTCACATCGTTTGATTCAAATTCAATGGCCCCCCGTCCTAATCTGCTTATCTTCAAGATGCGCGCGAGTTTTTCCATATTTTCAAGGTCTTCTCTCAAAAAACCGATCTCACTTTCAATTTCCTGAGATGGCTTCTTCAGAAGTTTTTCGACTTTCTCATAGGTGAGTCTTTTCACAGATCTTATCACACTTTTTGAAAACTCCTTTTTAACTACCCGGCCATATTCATCAATTTCCAGTTCGACTGACACAGTAAGTCTGTCTTTTCCCTCCACCAAACTGCAAAGGTCATTTGAAAGTTCAAACGGAAGCATCGGAATTACGGTGTTCAGCAGATAAACACTTGTACCACGTTTGAAGGCTTCTCTGTCTATTGCACTTCCCTCTTTCACATAATGAGACACGTCTGCTATGTGCACGCCCAACAGATAATTACCGTTTGAGAGTTTGTCGATCGATACCGCATCGTCAAAGTCTTTGGAATCTGCTCCATCGATCGTGAAAATCTTTTTATTTCTTAGGTCTTTTCTCGTATTCATTTCCTCTTTACTTATTTTTGCGGGAAGTTTTCTCACTTCTTTCAAAACGCTTGATGGAAACTCTCCAGGATTCGGAAGTTGGTATTTTGCAAGAATAGTTGGAATGTCAACGGTGTGTGAATCGGCTCGTCCAAGTATGGCGATCACTTTTGCCATACCTTCGGAATATTCATCTGGATAGCGCACGATCTTTCCAACGACTTTTTCACCGGTTGAGGCATTCATGGAATCATCTGAAGAAACTCTGAATTCATATATGATCTTTGAGTCATCGGGAATTATGTAACCAAAATTTGCACCTTGCGATCTGTAAATTCCAACGATTGTTTTGAGAGAGCGCTCCAATATTCTTATCACCCTACCACGTGGTAGTTCCTCTTGAGCTTGTTCATTTGTTTTGGAATGAGAAGGAAATTTTGTGGAAGATTTTTTCTCTTCTCTGTTGAGCATTTTTACGAGTACTTTATCACCGTTTAATGCCCATAGGGTATCAGCAACTTCAACGAGCGCCTCTTTCCCAGAAAAAGAGGTCACAAAGGAGCGTCTTCCAGATCGTATGAATCTTATTTCACCTATCAACTCATCATTGGCTGGTATGTGCCATTTCCAATTTTTCGTTCGATACACGAGATCTTCTTCTTCTAAATTTTTCATCGCCTTTTTGATTTCTTTTTGACTCTTTTTGAGTGTTTTGGCTATAGCACTAATTGTTGAAGGTTTATAGCTGCCTGATTTCATGTACTCAAACAAATCTTCAGCACGCATTTATTTCCCCCTTTTTATCATCCTTCCCGTTCTTATCTTTTCAAGAACTTCCTCAAAGTGCTTTCCAAGATAACTATCACGCTCGCTTGGAGTGTTTTCTTTCAAAAGCTCTACATATTTTTCCAACTTTTTCCCCGTTTTGAGTGGTGCGTGAAATCTAATTGCACGCGACGCCAACATTCCCTCTATGGCAACGACCCTCATGCTGTTTTCCACGATCATCCTTAGTTTTCGTGCGGCAAATGTGCCCATAGAAACGTGATCTTCTTGATAGGCGGAGGTTGGTATTGAGTCAACAGAGGCAGGATGAGCCAAAACTTTGTTTTCGCTCACAAGTGAAGCCGCTGTATATTGCCACAGCATCATCCCCGAGTTCAATCCAGCTTTTCCTCTTGCAAGGAAAGGAGGTAGCCCTGAAACTAACGGATTGACCAGCCTATCTATACGTCTTTCGGAAATGTTTGCGAGTTCGCTTATGGCTATGGCGAGGAAATCGGCGGCCAATGCAACTGGTTCACCATGGAAATTTCCTCCACTTAACGCGCCATTTTCGAAAATCAAAGGGTTGTCCGTTACGGAATTCATTTCTGTGATTGTTATATTCTCAACGTAGTCAATGGTGTCTTTAACCGCACCAAGCACCTGGGGAATTGCCCTTAGACTATAGGCATCTTGCACCTTTGAACAGTTTAAGTGCGATTTTCTGATCTCGCTACCATCGAGATACTCCATGATTTTTTCAGCCACATATCTCTGACCGTTGTAAGGCCTGAGCTCATGGATCCTTGGATCGAACGGTGTGGTGGAACCTTTAAGTGCATCCACGGACATGGATGCTATTATCAAAGAAGATTCAAATAAGGTTTTTGCATCGTAAAGCGCCAGTGACAACAAAGAGGTTATCGCTTGGGTACCGTTGGTAAGTGCCAATCCCTCTTTTGCTTCGTATTTTAGGGGTTTTAATCCTTCTTTTTCAAGCGCTTCTATTGCATTCATCCTCTGGTGATTGTAAAAGACCTCACCTTCGCCCATCATAGAAAGCGCAACATGAGCCAGGGGAGCTAAATCCCCACTCGCTCCAACGGATCCTTGAGACGGAACCATGGGCGTAATTCTGTGATTGAGCATATCAAGTATTCCTTGAACAACGTTTATTCTAACACCTGAAAATCCCTTTGACAAAGAAAATGCTCGCAGTAACATCATGGCACGAACGGTTTCTTCATCAAAAGGTGTGCCAACACCGGCTGAATGGCTTCGAACGAGATTTGTCTGGAGATCGTTTATGTCTTCTTTTGATATTTTGACATTTGCAAGTGCACCAAAGCCCGTGTTTATGCCGTATATTGCCTTACCTGTACTTAAAAATTTTTCCACATTTTTTCTCGATCTTTTTATTCTCTTAACGGCTTCTTCTGATAGTTCGACCTTTTCGTAATTTCTCGAAACGTTGATGAGATCCTCAATGGTTAATTTATCTTTTATTACCATCTAAACTTCCTCCTCCAAAAGATTTTTCTCCCTTTCAAGGGTGTCTATTTTTTCAAGAATTTCTTCCATTTCCATATCTATTTTATCCTTTTTTTTCGTAAGTTCCTCGAGTTTCACGTGATCAGTTGCGTGAAATCTCATTTGTGACTCCAATTCTCGCATCGATTTTTCCAATTGTTCAAAACGTTTTTCGTGGTCGGACAACTTTTTTTCTATGGACTTGACTCTGTTTTTGACGTTTTTTCTTTTTTTAAAGTTGGAATTCTTGGAACGACTCGCATTAGTGCTTTTTAAATTGATGGTTTTCTTGAGAAAGTCAAAAGCTGATTCATAATCGTTAAAAATCCACAAATTACTGTCTTGGAGTATAAAAAAACGATCGGCTATATATCTGGCAAATTCGAGATCGTGAGTTGTGAAAAACACCGCACCGGAGTATCTCTTCAGCGTTTCCTCTAAAGATTCTATCATGTAGACATCCAAGTGATTCGTGGGTTCATCCATTATCAGAAAATTTGGATTTTTGAGAAGTGCTTTGGCTATTTTAAACCTTACAAATTCTCCGCCACTTAGAGAATCTGTGCTTTTGAAAACATCGCTTCCCTTGAATCCAAATCTTCCAAGATATTTCCTGATTTCGTAGTCCGGCCATGATCGTACAAGTTTCCAAATCTCATTGAGTAAATTTCGATCAGTCGTGGAGTCCGAACGATTGGGTTCCCCAATTTTTTGGGTATGCTGAGATCCAGCTACTGCCGTGTCCACATACGCAAAAATGGTATTTGGCCCCAGCTTCACGGGACTGCTTTCTTTACACGAGCAGTTTTTCACGATCTCTTTCAGAAGGGTCGTCTTTCCCACGCCATTTTTACCGAGCAACGCCACTTTTTCGCCGTTGTGTATTTGGAATGTGAAAGTTCCTATGTACTTAGAATCCACATACGTTTCCAATTTTTCAACATCTAAGACGATATTTTCAGTTACACCAGATGTTTCAAAATGAATTTTTGAAAAGGTTTGTTGGCCTTTTAGCGATATTTTTTCTTTTTTCTTTTTCAATTTTTCAAGGAGTTTTTCTTTTGATTTTGCCTGACGAATGGATTTTTCTCTTCCCCATTTTCTGTATCTTTGGACTACATCGTGGACGTGTTTGATCTTTTTGGCAAGATCACGCTCCTCCGATCGGCGAGAATTGAGAAAATTTTCCTTTTGAGCGATGAAATTGACATAATTGCCACGATAAGATCTTATTTCTTCAAAGTCTATATCCCATATCTCATCAGGCACATCTTTCATCATATTTCTATCATGAGTGGCGATCAGCACAGATGTCTTTAAAGACAAAAGTGCTTCCTTCAAAAAGAGTATTCCATAAATATCGAGGTAATTCCCAGGTTCATCGAGCACCAAAAGATCCACATCTGTCATGAGGAGTTTTGCCAGTTGGAGTCGTGTTATTTCGCCTGCACTGAGACTTGAAATCCGTCTGCTGAAATCTTTTTGAGAGAACCCCAGGCCAGAAAGCATCTCTCTGACCTTTTTTTGAACGGAGTAAACATCTAGAGATTCGGCTTTTTCAAGGAGAAGGGAATAGTTTTGTATATCAGAATTCTTAGCGCTGTCGATCGCTTTGTTGTAGGCGTCCAGGGCATCCTTAAAAACGGAGAGAGCTTCTTCGTAAACCGTTCTATCCGTGGTGAATCTAAACTGCTTTAGGGTACCCATCTTTTGCCCCCAAAATACCACTTTCCCTTTTGTAGGTTCAATTTCACCTGTTATGATCTTTAAAAAGGTCGTCTTTCCACTTCCGTTTGGCCCTGATAACACCACTTTTTGACCACGTTGCAAAGAAAGATTGACATTTGAAAAGAGTGTTCTATCTCCAAAATTCATCTCGACATCTGAAATCTTAAGGATCATACCATTCCTCCGTAAAGATTATACCATCAAAACAGAGTACGTTGCATACCAACGTTGTGTTAGATTTGCTCTCCAGACTTTCAGCGCCGAAGATGTGAAAATGATGTGAAAGTTTTCAACTTACAGGAACAAAGTGCAATCCAAATCCTAAGGTAAGTATTTACCAAATCAAAAGTACAGGGGGAGGTATCGTAATGAAAAAGCTCCTTATTCTATTTTTAATAGTTATCCCTATCGCTGTATTTTCCATGACTTTACCACAACTTTTTGAGACGGCAAAGGCAAGTAACACGGCTTTTGCGATCACGAGTTTAAAATTAAAACAGGCAAGCATGACTTATCAGATGAACATGATTCAAGCTTCTGTACCAATTGTGAATAAAGGTGCACAATTATCGGCACAGATTACGTACCTATCGAATTTGCAGTCTTATCAAAGTGGTCTAAAAAATTACTATTCAAGCGTTTTAAACGCAGCGTTTGATGTTAAAACTGCGAGTATAAGCCTCGAAATAGCCAAAATGAAACTGATGGTTGCAACGATGGATTATGCAAATAAGCTTGCGCTTTTTCAAAAATCTTTGGCTTCTACCTTATCTCTTAAGCAAGCATCCGTGACAGTTGCAAATGACCAAAATAATCTAAAAAACGCCAAATGGAACTACGATTTTTCCCTTTCAGATTTTAAAGAGGTAACTGGCCTAAAGTGGCAGGCAATAACATTTACCATACCAATTCTCTCCACTATACCCGAAAATGTGGCAACATGGATAAAAAACGATTTAAACTTGAAACTATCGATTCTCAGACTTCAAAAAGCACAATACAGTTTGAATATAACACCGTCTAACTCTTCTCAATACACAATTGAAATGGCCAAGTTAGCAGTTCAGCAGGCTGAGCTTAATAAAAATAATGCCTTTTTATCCTCAAAGAACAATTATTTATCTTCCATACGAAAACTTCGCTACGATTACGAAAAAGTTTTAAATGCAAAGGCAAGTCTTGACATTTCAACGGGCAATTTAGATTTTTACACGAACGCTTACAATTCTGGATTGATTTCCCAATCAGAGTATATAAACAATTACAAAATACCATATCTTAATACTCAACTTTCTTACTACAATTCTCTCCAAACCTATTGGGATATGCTCGTCTCTTACGTGCTTTCTATGGGATTGAAACCAGAGGTGATATTGAAGTGAGAAAGTGCATTTTAATACCTTTATTTCTCTTGCCGATAGTGATGTTTGCCTCCTCAAGACCAGAATTCTTGGAAATCTACGATACAGGCTTAGAACAAAATCCAACGTATCAAAGTGCTGAAATTCAGCTTATAAAGGCGCAAAATGATTTGGATACCATGACATCCTTTTTTATCCCCAAATTAAAAGTAACGTCTCAGTCTGGCATAACATTTACAGCTTCAGGTTTAAATGCTCGATTTGCGAGCCCTGAGTTGATTTTCAACCTTGGTATTCTAAACATTTACTCAATCCAAATTGGCGTTTCTCTCCCATTTAACCTTCGAAGATTCAATTTTGAGACTCCCGAGTTAAGTGTCTCAAGAGACCTCATAGTTGAGGATCAAGCAAACATTTTGCAAGCAAAATCTGCTCTTTTGAGTGCACAATGGGCAATTCAAAATATAAGATGGTCTTATTTGACAACAATAGTTCAAAACATTTTCAACTGGTATTATTACAACCAGATGATAAACATATATTCTCGGAAGGTTCGCGTATTGAAAAATGTGTACAGTTCCGTTAGCTCGATGAATCAAACGCAAAAAAATAGTGCATATCAACAATTACTGTCTGTTCGATCGACCCTTGAAAACTACAGAGAATCCATTGAATCCGTTCCCTCTCTACCAAATTTTACACCCTACTCAACGGGACTTTACAAAGAAACCATGTCTTTCGCATCTTCTATAACTTCCAACATTTCAACGAACGTTAATGTGAAATTCCTCATCTCCAAAAGAGATGATATACGGGCGCTTGAGTATCAATATCAATCCTCCAAAGCAAAAGCAAGCTTTTGGTTTTTCCCATTCGTTCCAAATCCAACGATCACCTTCGCAGTGCCGTTGAATGACATCTCAAAATGGTCAATATCTTTTGGCCTTAATTTTTCCTTGTTCAACGGCGGTGCGAATATAATTCAATCGCAACAGAGGTTGGCAAATGCCAAAATAAGTCGAGAAAATCTTTTAAACGCGACCACAACGGACATTTCCAACTTGAATACCTTGCTATTAAGACAAAGATCTCTTCAAATTGATTTAGAAGAAGCCCAAAATAGCGTTCAGTCAGCATTTCAATCTCTTCAGACAGCTCAGGCACTTTATCAAAAAGGACTTGAAAATGTTGATAATTATACGCTTGCGCAGCTTAGCTATTTACAAGCTTTGACAAATAAGGAGAAAGTCCAGCAGCAAATTCTTTTAAATAAAATCAAGATAGCACAAATGGAAGGGTTCAATTTTGGGGGTGAGGAGTTTTGAAAAAATGGGTTGTAATCGTGATAATAATATCGGTTGTTGTTATTGGAACAAGTGTGTGGTATTGGAGATTCGGAAAGTCATTAACCCCTGTATCGTCGACTTCGAGTGCCGATCCAGATCTTGCAACACTGAAAGGACCTCATATACTTTACACTGTAAGTGCAACGAGCATTGGAAATTATATACCTCTTGTTGGCGTAGTCTCGGCTAATGTTTACAATATTGACTCTCTCGTTTCTGGGCAAGTAACAAACGTTTACGTCCAACAAGGTCAACTCGTAAGGAAGGGACAATTGTTAATCAACATTGGCCATTTACAGTACAAGCTCAATTATCAACAAGCTCTTAACAATTATTACAAAGCACTTCTAAATCGTGACGCATCTTCAGTAGTGCTTCAATACAAGCTCGCTCTACAGGTTGCCGAGCAAAATTTGAAATACACAACGATAACTTCTCCAGCAACTGGATTTATTGAAAACTTAAACGTTGCAACGGGTGATTTTGTTAATGTACGACAAAATACCGTGACGATCATACAGAGTACGGGAATGTGGATAAATGCATACGTTAACGAAGTAGATCTTGCAGATGTCCACGTTGGTCAAAAAGCCATAATAACCTTTACACAGCTTAATGATTTAAAGCTTGAAGGAAAAGTTTCTTTTGTTCAACCATTTGCAACAACTCAAAGTGGGCTTACAGTTATACCCATAAGGATAGCTTTTGATAAAAATCCTTTGAAGTACGGAGTCGTTTATGGGCTTGATTGCAACATTGATTTGGAACTCGGAAGTTCTAATGGCATTATGATCCCTCTACAAGCAATTTTTACAGATAAAAATGGGCACAAATATGTGCTTTTAAAGACGCCAAATGGTTATAAAAGAGTTCAAGTAACAATTGGCAAGCAAATTGGAATGATGATCGAGATTGTAAAAGGAATCAAAAGGGGTGATGTGCTCATAATGAGAGTTCCTTCGCAATTTCGTGAAACTGGTAATCCATTCCGCAAGGTTTTTAAAGAAAGAAGAAGAAGATGATGTGTCGTGGATCTTTTGGAATTAAAAAATGTCAAAAAAATCTATGATATGGGTCATGATGTGAAAGTCAAAGCTTTGAGGGGGGTTTCTCTCTCGATAGAAGAAAATTCGTACACCGCAATAATGGGACATTCCGGAAGTGGGAAGTCAACTTTGTTACAACTAATGGGATGTCTTGACAGACCAACTGAAGGGGATATCATCATAAATGGAATAAAAGTCAAAAAAATGAGTGATTCTCAACTCTCACATTTCAGAAATAAATTTATAGGCTTTGTTTTTCAAAGCTTCAATCTCATAGGTAACCTCAGTGCTCTGGAAAATGTGGAATTGCCAATGATCTATGCCGGTGTTCCAAGAACAGAAAGAAAAAGAAGAGCGATGGAGCTTCTAAGAATTGTTAATCTTGAAGAACCTGAGGAAAGAGCACGCCACAGACCAAATCAACTTTCTGGTGGACAACAGCAAAGAGTTGCCATAGCGCGGGCACTTGCAAACGATCCGCCCATAATCTTGGCAGATGAGCCAACCGGAAATCTTGCGACAAAACAGTGGGCACACATACTTGGCATATTCAAAAAACTCAACAAATCTGGGAAAACCATTGTGGTTGTCACTCATGATCCGTTGGTTGCCAAAGAAGCAAAACGAGTGATAACACTCGAAGACGGGAATATAAAGAGCGAATCAGAAGATTCAAGGTGAGACCATGGAAACGCTTATGCAAGCCGTGAGATCTCTTACAAGAAACAAAGTAAGAACCTTTTTATCAATGCTTGGCATAGTTATAGGTGTTATAGCTGTAGTAATAGCCATAGCCATAGGAGTTGGGGCAACGAAAAATGTCACTTCGAGAATCTCTTCTCTTGGTTCGAATGTCATAATAGTGGTACCAGGATTCAAAGGAGGCTTTGGTGGAAGAGTGGCGCGAATTGTTTCAAGTGTCCTTCAAAAAACGGACGTTCAGAACATACAAAGCATGGCACCAGATGTTGGAAAGGTAACCCCCATTCTTGAAAAAAGGTTCAATATAATATATCAAGCCACAAATACGGTGGCAAGCGTTTTTGGCGCTTATCCGGATGCATTTTCAATTCTCAACCTTCCTCTTCAGCGCGGAAGGCTTGTAACTCAAAAAGACGAGGAAAGTTACTCAAACGTTGCTGTCATTGGCAACTCAATAGCCACAACGCTTTTTGGAAATCAAGACCCCGTAGGGCAAACAATTTACATAACGACAGGTATTGTGAAATTACCTTTCACGATCATAGGGGAATTACGTCAAACAGGGGGTAAACTTACATTCAATCCTGACAATATGCTTTTAATTCCTTATACAACGGCATCTGCAAAATTGATTCAGCTTAACGGCGGAGTTTCACAAATAGTCGCATCAGCAAAATCAGCGAAGACAGCACTGGATGCTGTGGCAGAAATCAACAATATTCTTTATATGAGGCTTCAAGATGAAAATTTGTACAGGGTTATAAGTCAAAATCAGATCCTCTCCACTGTGAGTCAGACTACAACTGTTTTAACATTACTGTTGGCCTCAATAGCAGCGATTTCTATGATTGTTGGAGGGATAGGAATAATGAATATCATGCTTGTATCCATTACTGAAAGAACTCGAGAAATAGGCGTGAAAATGGCAATAGGCGCAACAAGAAGAAGAATTATGGCAGAATTTCTCATTGAGAGTATGTTTATAACGATAGTAGCAGGAGCGATAGGAATTGGCTTTAGTTATTTAATAGCATTTTTCATGGCATTCTTTGCCAAGAGCCTTGGTCTTGCAGTTGTAATAACATGGCAGAGCATCTTACTTTCTTTTGGAGTTTCAGTTGCCATAGGTTTGTTCTTTGGATGGTATCCGGCATATCTTGCATCAAAAAAGAGCCCAGTTGAAGCACTGAGATATGAATAAACAATCTACAACATACAATACTCGTTTGATCATTTGGATCTCTTCACGATAGTGTGGGTAGTATTTTTTGAATGGTAACATTCTTTAGACATTTTAGTAC
>WFSH01000081.1 GCA_015486145.1 Mesoaciditogaceae bacterium | reverse complement strand
CTTTCCAGCTGGTCTCTCAACTTTTGAGAGTTCTCCAGGTTGCCATTGTGGGCAACGGCAACTTTAGAATTCATGTACGTAAGCTCTATGGGTTGGGCATTGATCCTGTTACTGCCTCCGCTCGTCGAATACCTTACGTGTCCAATGCCAAGGTTGCCTTTCATTTTCTTGACTTCTTGCATTTTCAAGGCTTCTCTAACAAGTCCCGAACCCTTAAGAGTGATGAGATTTCCATTTGAAATTGAAATGCCGGCCGACTCCTGACCTCTGTGTTGCAAGGCCAATAAACCTCTACGTATCTCGGTTGCAGCATTCGGATAAAAGCCTCCGTACACACCGCATTTTTCCTTCAACGTGAAACCTCCAAAGAATCATAGGCTTTTTTAAGATCCGCGATCTTTATCACTTCACCATTCCACACAATGAACGGTTCTTTGTCAACCGTCCCTAACTTTGTGAATTCCAATCCCTTCATCTCAAGTTTAAACTTCTCTTCATGTTCTTTTGAGACTTCCAATATAAAGCGTGCCGGATACTCTTCAAAGGGATGGATGTTGGTGGAAATTTTTACTCCCATCATAGATCCTATGGCCATTTCTGCACACGCTACTCCAACCCCTCCATCCGAAACATCATGAGCGGAAACGATGAGCCCTTTGGATATGGCTCGCTGCACTGCGTGTAGGGTTTTAGCACAGGCATTCCAATTCACACTGCAAAAAGAAGAAGTGGAATTTCGGTATATCGAGGCCCCGTTTATCGGGACTTTCGCTCGACCAACAAGATAAATCGTGTCTCCAGCATTTACAAAATGAGAATTCGGAATTTTTTGGATGTCTTCAACGAGACCAATCACACCTACAACAGGTGTTGGTGGAATTTGTTTACCATTTGATTCGTTATAAAATGAGACGTTTCCACCGGTGACCGGAATGCCAATAATTTCAGTTCCTTCTTCAAGGCCTTTTAGAGCAGAATAAAATTGAGTGGCTACCTCGTCAATTTCTGGATTCCCAAAGTTCATACAATTGGTTGCACCTAACGGCTTTCCACCAGATGCGATCACGTTAGAACATACTTCAAAAATGACGGATTTTGTACCTTCAAATGGATTGAGTGACGTATACCTGCCATTTCCGCCAATCGACAGAGCAATCCCCTTCGAATCCGAAATATGAACAACGGCCGCATCCGAGCCTGGAACTTTCACAGTTTTGCCACCAACTGTGTAATCATACCTTTCATACACGGATCTTTTTGATGCAATTGTTGGATTTGAAAGTAAAGAGATAAGCATCTTTCCGACAGGACCGTTCCATTCAGATATTTCGTTAGTAGTAGGATATTCCATTTCCAATTCACGAGACAGGTCAGGAGCTTCTGTGACAAGAGAAAGTGGCAGCGATGCCATCAATGCACCATTGTCAAACACCCTAAACTCTTCACTTGATGTTGTTTCGCCTATTTTTGCAAAATCGAGTTCCCACTTTTTCGCGATCTTTTCCACCTCATCTTCATGGCCTTTCTTAACGAGAAAGGCCATGCGCTCCTGAGATTCACTTAGAAGGATCTCCCACGCCTCCATTTTTTCTTCTCGTAGAGGTACTTGATCAACAAACAGATCAAGCCCAAGACCGCCGTGATGAGCCATTTCTGTTGTTGAGCTCAATATTCCCGCCGCTCCCATATCTTGAACGGCAATGGTGCAATTGAGTTTACATATCTCCATTGTGGCTTCTATGAGTCGCTTTTCAGCAAAGGGATCTCCCACTTGCACTGATGGTCTATCATTCAACGATTTGTCTATCTTTCTCGATGCAAAAGATGCACCATGAAGCCCGTCTCTCCCAGTTTTCGAACCAACGAGGATCACGCTATTTCCGACACCCTGCGCTTCTGATGTCTTCAAATTTTCTTTTCTAACAACTCCAACAGCCATAACATTCACCAAAGGATTTTCGGAGTACGCTGAATCGAATCTCACTTCTCCACCAACTGTTGGAACGCCTATTGAATTGCCATACACGCTTATCCCCGATACAACGCCTTCATATATGTGATCGTGTGGCTTTTCAAAATGCAAAGAATCTAAAAGTGCGATGGGTTTAGCACCCATTGCAATAATGTCTCGAATTATGCCTCCTATTCCTGTGGCCGCACCTTGGAATGGCTCAACGGCACACGGATGGTTATGGCTTTCAACTTTGAAAGCGACTCCAATATCTCCGATCCAAACAATCCCAGCATTCTCATCAGAAACTCTAAAGTGTTCTTTTATAAGTCTTTTGGAGTGCTTGTATCCACAATGTTCAGACCACATAGCAGAAAAGATGTACAACTCCGTTTCATTCGGTTCTCTGCCAAGAGAATTTACGATTCGTTCGTACTCATCATGCGACATTGACATCCTTTCAAGCTTTTCTTGAGATACGTTCATTTAGCCACCTCCGCATGGCCTTAAAAACTTTCAGACCATCATTGTTTTCATGATAAGGCATCGCTGAACGCTCAGGGTGTGGCATCATTCCAAAAACATTGAATTTCTCGTTGACTACGCCAGCAATGGAGTGTGCTGATCCGTTGGGATTATCAACGTACTTAAAAAGTATTCTCTTTTCATTTTCGAGAAGCTCGGCTGTTCTTTCATCCACCACATAATTTCCATCGCTGTGAGCTATGTATAGCCTCAACTTTTCCACATCAGCGAGTACTTTGTGATCTTTCACCTCCAAATCCACCATTTTACAAATGAAATTGCCGGATATGTTTTTAAGAAATGCACCAGGTAAAAGTCCAGACTCGGTGAGTATTTGGAAACCGTTGCATATTCCAACCACAATTCCACAGTTTTCTTCGACGAACCTCTCAATTGACTTCATGACCGGTGAAAATCGTGCAATTGCGCCTGGACGGAGATAATCCCCATAAGAAAATCCTCCAGGTAGCACAACCATATCGTAGCCTTCAAGCGAGGTCCAATCGTGCCAAACGTAATCAACATCAAAGCCGCTTGCTCTTAAAGCTTGGAAAGTCTCGCGATCACAGTTCGTTCCCTCAAAAACGATAACGCCCGCTTTCACTTTTTGACACGCTCCACTTCAAAAACCTCAAGCACGGGATTCGAAAGAACCTTCTTTGCCATATCTTCAGCGATATCAAAAGCCAATTTTTCAGAGTCGGCCTGCACTGAGAACTCAAAAACTTTGCCAACTTTTAAATCTTCAACAGGGTATGACATCTTTTTAAGATTTTTTTCTATCGTGGTTGCCTGTGGATCAAAAATATTCGGCGCCATTTTGACGTGGATCACAAAATCGTATTTCAATTTGTTAACCTCCTCAGGACCTCTCTATAGGCAACCAAAGGATCGCCTGCGGATTGACGGTAAACGTCCTTATCCAAAGATTCAAAAGAGTTCGCATCCCAAAATCTGCATGTATCCGGTGTGATTTCATCTGCAACCAACAGTTTATTGGCATGCAATCCAACCTCTATTTTAAAATCGGCTAAGATGAGACCACGATCTTTCAAAAATTTAGATACAACGTCATTAACCTCCAGAGCGATATTTTCAGCCTCATTGAGAATTTCTCCATTGGCGATACCAAGCCTTATTGCCACGTTTCTGCACACTAAAGGATCGCCAAGCTCGTCATTTTTAACGAAAAACTCCACCAACGGACCTATTTTTACACCCTTCTTAATGCCGTAACGCCTGCAAAAAGAACCAGCAGCGTAATTTCTCACAACGACTTCTAACGGTACGATTTCAACTTTTTTTGCCTTGAAAGAGTTTTCCGAAAGTTTTCTTACGTAGTGATTGGGAATGGAATAACGAGAAAGTTTTTCGAAGAATATCTCATTTATGGCATTCAGAAGTGCCCCCTTTCCCTTTAAAACATCGTGCTTTTCACCGTTTCCCGCGGTGATATCGTCTCTGAATTCGATCATGACATCGTCATCACCATCGGCGTAAACAAACTTGACCTTTCCACTCCGGAGCAACTTCACAGTGCTCACCTCCAAAAAAGAAAAAATCACTCTACAAGAGTGATCCACACACAACAATCACCCTTGTAGTCAAGCAATTTACGGTTGCTTGGTAGAAACTCCCGAGCCTTATTCCCGGGATTATACAAGGAATTTTTATTCAATTTTCCACACACAAATTCTAACATTTAATTTGTTTCGGCAAAATGTATGAAAGATTAACTACATTCAACTCACCAACGATCTCTTTGACAAACCAAACCAAAAAAGCAGAACCATAACATGGCAATCGTTCTCTCATGAGTTGTATTGAAATCATTCAAAGATACCTTGTCGTCAATCAAAAGACAAAGCCGCCCGAAGTACCGTTAGAACATTAAACATCATCATTATCCATGGTTCATTGATTTTGTTCTTCCTCATCCAACAACCGTCTTTCACCTTTAAGCTTTTGAATTTCGGTGATATCTTGAACGACTTCGAGTACACCGTAATAATCACCTTTTTTATCGTAAATTGGGAAGTATCTGATGTACAAAAACTTATCATGGTAATTTATCCAAAAGTCTGCAGATTTTCTCCTTTTTGCTCTGAAATCATCCAATATTTTTTGGACAATGTGCACGCTTTTTGGTGGATGGCAATTTTGAACCTTCCTTCCAAGATCAAGTTCTACCCGTGGAAAGGCGTGTTGTTTTCCCATTGGGAGGTTGAAATAAGTCACAACGTCGTTTTTATCCACAAAGGTAATGTCAAGCGGTACGTTGTCGAGAATGTACAAAAGTGTTTCGCTGTCTAAATCTTCGAAAAGTTCCTGAGTGTCCATTTTTTCAAATTCATCCATCTTTTTCCAAAACCTCCCTTGGTAATTCAAAATACCCCAATCTATCTGATTCACGTTGTATGTCTTTCCAATCTTCTTCCGACAAAACATCCAACGCCACATTATACAATATTTCCTGTTCTTTTTGAGTGTGTTTGATGAATGTTTCTACCAAATATGTAAAAGCTCCTTGAAGATAATCCACAAATTCTTCGTATGGTTTAGAAGGGATTTCAGAGAGCATCTTTTCGATGTTGTTTCTTTTTTCCTTCATCTTGGTGTGTTCGTCCCACATTATTGCGGGAGGCTCTTCGACTCCGTACTTTTCAAGTACCGGAAAAAGAGTGTTTTCTTGCCGGATATCGTGGTTTTCAGATGATCTCAATTTTCCCATGATGAGTTTCAGTTTTTCAATCAATGGTTTGGCATCATCGTATCCCTTTCGTGCTTTTAACTCACGAGATATTTGCAAACCCTGTTCAAACCACAACATCATTGCATCGTGATCCTTTATGAATCTCCAAAGTGGGTGTTCCTTTGATACCTTCTTTCTCGAACTCATAAGCTGATCCTTAAACAATTCCAAATGAACATCGCAAGCTTTCATTAAATCTTGAATTGAATAGCCTTCCTTTGTGAGTTCAGACTCGGTCACAGCGATGAGTATCGGATTAGCTTTAGAGACGATGTTTTTGAATTCTGCTTTAACACTTTCCACATCTTCTCCCTCTTCAAAGAGCCTTTTCATAAGACTTTTAAGTTGCTCTTTGATCTCGTTTGCCGATTTTACGGATTCCTTGTAACTTTCTCCATTACCAATCTCGCCGCTCTTTACACCATCTTCTATCATTTTCATCAGCTCTTCGAAACTCATCGAATGCTTTTTTGCAACTTTCCCCAAAGTTACTCTCGATGACATAACCTGAACTACAATCGTGTTTTTGAGAAAAGCTAATTTTGGATTCTTATCTGCGAGATACTCAGTAACACCGGGATAATCTCTTATGACTTCCGAGAGTTTTGTACTCTTTTTGTAAGGTAACATTTCATTCTCCTTTCCAAGAAAAAAGTTGTAAAGCAGACAAAAATTGTCTGCTTTAGTATATCACATGATTGTTGTCGTGTCAACATACGTAAAGCAATAGATGCGCTCGCTAATTTGCCTCACATTGTGGGAGAAAACGTCAAGTTTTAATTTTCGGAGTTCTTCATATTGGCAGATGTAAGAGAGCGGGAAGTCATACTTTTTTACTTTGGGATTTTTTTAGTTTTTCTATCTCTTTCTTCAAACGAATGTTTTCTTCGCGTAACTTTTCACATTTGTCTTGATTGGCTTTCAACTTTTCCATCATTTTATGTTCTATTTCTTTATCCCGCTCCCTCAACAAATTCCAAAGTGTTTGTCCCGCTTCTATAGCCATTTCTTCGTTTATGATTCCACTTTCCAACAGTTCGTCGACGATTTTATCCAGTGCTTTTTTATTTGTTGAATTTAGTTGAACAAGTTGATACATCACTCTCAAGGACCGCTTGACTTTTAACATCCTTACTTTGCTCTTTATTAGTTCTAACGGCGATTCATCAGGAATATTCAAAAGCATTTTCCCATGATCATAGTGTTTTTGAAGCAAAGCACCAATTACGTGGGTTGTTATATCTTCACCGGTGCTCTTTTCAACGACTTTAATATTCTTTCCCTCGTTCAGCATCTTGGCAATGTCTTTCAAAGTTATAAATTTTTTGGATAAAGTGTCATACAGCTTTCTGTTTGAGTACTTTTTTATCAATACATTTTCCATGTCGATAAGTATGATAACATATTCAGAAGTAAACGGTGCCTTTCAGGTAAAAACCGTTATTTTTACTTTGCATTTCAAAATATTCTCCTTTTTCTCCGGTAGCGTAATTGCATCCAAAACTCAATGAAACATTTTGCACAGGTTGGTATTTTAATTCGCCACTCACAAAGCTCCCATATTTCTTGTTATCGGTAAATCCTAAAGAAAAATTTGACTCAAAGGCAAGAGTGGAATTGATGTTTTTACTTTCGTACAAGACCACAGCATTCTCAGGAGAGAGTAAGCTTTGACCTGGCAATCCTCTTATCACTTCTAAACCCATCATTCCACCTAACAAAAACCCGTTTACCCCAATTACACCTACGAAACTATTTTCACCGTTGATAAGTGCGATCATTCCTTCACCATATGCATTGTAGTTAGAGTTGAAAAGAAACGGCCCGGAAAATTCTCCACCAATGGCGTTTACAGGATAATGGTAAAAATCACCGTTGTTTGCATCAAGTGCATGATCAAACCCGTGATAGGCATCCAAATAAACGTTGTAGTTTCCAACCATCATCGAAAATCTTAAGCCAATTTGTACATTTTTGAAGTTGGATGTAATGCTTTCAACTGTAGCAGGCAAAGAAGGATAAATATCCGGGGAAAAAGTTGGAATAGCATCCAATTCAAGTGAGGAACCGTTATCGTACCACCACGTACTTTGTATTCCCAAAATCGGGTTTCTTTGTGGAGAACTAAAGATGTTTGAAAAGTTGTAAGATTCCACGAGATTGATCGGGTTGTCAATTGGACTTGTTCCCCAGGATACATAAAATTTTCCAGCCTTGACACAGATGTTTTCGGAATTGTATAAAATATACAATTCGTTAAAATTCAAACTTGACATATCAGATTGTAAGAAGGCCTTGGATTTGCAATTCATTGAGAAAAATTGAGAAAGTGCTTTTGACTCTAAAAGTGTGAATTTTATCTTAGCGCTGAGGCCGGTTCCAAAATCCAATGTGGATGTATTTACGTCTCTTATAGCTTGAATGATTCTGTCATTGGAATACCTAAAAATGTATCCAGCATTACCGGATATCTGTGGTGCGGCGAACACGACCGCACCAACAGAAACCATTATTAGGAGTAACACTGAAATTGATTTTTTCACTTAAACTCACCTCTCAATACGCCAACACAGGCATAAAAAGTGTTCTAACTGAGAAAAAATTTAGAGGGATATTTAAATTGAACTCAGTTTTAATCAGTGTGAGAGTTGTTTCTGAAGAGCCATTTGCCATGGTTAAAGTTATTTTTTTGAAAAGCCATCTTCCTTGGATTTTAGTCAACATGGAGTCTTTCATCGTCTTGTATAAAAGTCCATTTTTGTAAAATTCCACTTTTGTCGGTAACAAATGTTTTTTCTCAATTGTCATTACCAACTTTGAGTATTGAACATTTTTGGCAGTGGGAACTATTTCGAGTATGTATTCCGAAGCGTTGTTTATCAGTATTTTGTATTTGCCCGCTTCTTTTTTGGAATACAACAATGAAAGATCGTTGTAAGTAAAATCCGAACCGGCAAATTTTGAATTCTTAAACGATCCCGCTATTCTTTGAACTCTATGGTAAGCTGGCATGTAAAGATATTCTTCGTTTTTTCCAAGACTCAAAAAAGACAATCCTTTGATACTTTCTGGAGATATGAACCGAATGAAAGCGTATTTCTTACTTGAACCTTTGTTGTACACGTATATGACGAGATCGTAGTTTTTGGAAGCCATGCCTTTCGACTGAATGCACATGTGCATTTCGATTTTCTGTGTTTTGAAGTTGGAGTCAGCTTTTATAACTTCATTCATGATCTGACTCCCCGTCATAGCGAGAGACACGCTTGCTAAAAACATCAAAATGCCTAAGAGCGAAAAAACTTTTTTCATAAAATCACCTCTCCTTTTTCAATTTAAATGCCTTTTCATAAAAACTGTAAGGCATCAGTGAAAGCACTCCCGGAAGTGTTAAGACCGCCAATATCAGCGCCACGATCATCGTTGATATGGCGAGTATTCCAAATTGTCTTAATCCATGTATATTGGAACTGAAAAGCATGGCGAAACCACCTGATGATGCTATGGAATTGAACAAAACCCCGCGCCCAGAAGTGGCCAAAGATTTAACGATAGCATCATGAACATCTCCACTTTTCTTGAATTCCACTCTTAGTCTACTGAATATCTGTACAACATAATCAACTCCAACCCCAACTGTCATGGAAGCTATTGTGATGGTTATGGCATTCAATGGAATATCAAAGGCCCCCATAATACTAAAATTGAACAGGACTGTAAGCGTAACTGGAATCAAGCCAATGAAACCCATGAGAACGGACGAGGTTTGTATCATCAAAAGGATAAAAACGATTATGGCGGATATCATCATTGATTCGTATTGAGCGTTGATCAACATATTTGATACGTGATTGTAGACTATTGGTATACCGGTTATTCCAACTTTGAAGGAATATTTCCCGTTTTTTTGAGGTATTACGACGGTCTTTTCTGACAGCACAAGTGCCAGCGAATTTGCATCTTCGTTTGTCAAACCTTTAATATTATGCAAAAGTAAATTCTTGATGTAATTAACTTTGTAGCCGTTGGCAACGTTCGGAATTTGATTTTCAATTATAGGTGCAAAAATTTCTTCTGTGTTTAATCCCACACTCTTTTCAAGTGCATTTTTTAGAGAATTTTGGGAGTATCCATTTTCAAACGATTCTGTTATTCCACTTTTTAGATTTGAAATTGTGTTTGCCGAGATTCCTTCTAACATTCCAAAAGATTTCAAGTAATTTATGATTCTGTTCGAAGCATCTTTCGCATGACGCTTCAAAAACTCATCTGCTGTGCTATTTATTGCCTCGTTTACCACGCTTTTTATGAATGTTGGAGATGCCATTAAAGACTTAGCTTGAAGATAAGCTGTTAAATAAGTTGTAAGTGATTCTTGAGCCAATTCCTTCTCTTTATGAGTACATTTTGAAATGTTCACGTAGGAATATCTTTTGAAAACATATTTACTTATGAATTTAGACAAAGATTTTTTCAGTTTTTCAATTTCTTTCAACGAACTTGGATTAACTCTTAGTTGCTCGACAGTTTCACTACGTTGTGAATTGACCAGTTGAGAAAGATTATTTCCTTGCATTAGGAACCAAAGATTTTGTACTTTATTGCGATTAGAAGGTATGTAATTTTGACCGTTGAATTTTTTGTTCATTTCCCGGATTATTTTTGCCAACGAATAAGATTCACCTACAACGCCCTTAAAATGATTCAAAGCGTAGATAGAAATTAGTCTTTCGCTTCTTAAAAGATAAGGGTCAGTGGCATTCCCGTTGAAATTAACAATCACAAAATCGCTTCCGTTGAAACGCCGATTGAAATAATCCATGGACTTTACAACTTCATTTTGCTTTCCCAAAAGCACTGATAATCGCATGTCTGATTGAATTCTCAGTATAAAAATGCTGAAAAGTCCAATTGAAATAAGTGTCAATGAAATGAAGGCCCATTTGTGTTTTAGGATAATTTCTCCTAAATTTTTTCCAAAGCGATTTGATTTTTCCGCTTTAGAAGAGAGATGCTTTTCAGAAAAAGATGCCAAAGCCGGCGTGAGAAAAATGTTGGTCAGGAGTGCAAAGGCTATTCCTACAGCCGTGAATATTCCAAAATCTCTTATGGGGTTTATGTTTACGGTTAAAAGCGAAAGAAATGAAGCGATAGCGGTTGAGGCACTCAAAACTACGGCTATACCTATATCACGAAGCGTGTTAAAAACTCTTACAGTATGGTCTTTATCTTTTTCTTCCAGATATTTGTTCACTATGTATATGCCGTAAGCATTTCCAAGAGCTATGACTATTACCGGTATAGCTACATTGGCCAAAGTCATGGTGCATCCTATGAGATGTATGAATCCAACAGACCAAGTGGATGAAACAATTACAGAAATTATGGGAAGTAAAAATCCCAAGGTATTTCTAAAAAGCACGAACAAGATTAAAGCTACGGCAAGAAGAGAAAGTGGAATAAGAGTCTCTAAATTTTTCTTGGCCAATTTCTGAGCGGTTAAATTTGAAGGAGGAATACCAGAATAGTATATCTTTTGGGCTAAAGAGTGGGTTTTTACGTAATTTTCCACATTCTTAGTCACTTTTATGCTTTGTTGAACACTCATGGATGCGTTTAAACTTACCATTATCAAAGTGGATTTGCCATTTGGTGAAACAAATTGACCCTTGAAAAGTGGTGAATTCATAATTTCCTTTTTTAATCTTTCAGTATTACCTCCGTTGAGAACAAAATTTTGTATTTTTGAAATTTCAACACTTCCACTTTTGGCTTCGATCCACGGGGCATTTGTAAGTGAAATAACGGATTTCACACCTCGTATTTCTTTAATCCCGTTTGTTATAACGTTGATGTTGTTCAAAGAACTTTTCGAGAAAAGGTCTTTGTAATCCATTCCAATTAGAATAAGATCGTTCATGTCAAATTCGTTAGCGACTTTGTTGAAAAATGATACCACCGCATCGTTTTCAGGAACATATTTTGTTATATCGTCAATTATCCGTACTTGCGAAGCTTCGTAAGCCATGAAAACTGTAACGATCGTGAATAGTACTATGATAAGCCATCTGTGTTTTGAAATCCATGAACCGATTTTTCCCATGATCACTCTCCCATTTTGTTTATGCGCCGCATAATATTTATGCACTGCATAATATAACTTATTTTTTTGTCGTGAAAGTTAAGAACACTTGTTTTTTTTCTTAAAGAACAATGCTTTTGAATGTGCTTGACAGAAAAACACGATTAATTTAGGATCTCTTCACGATCGTGTGGGTAGTATTTTGAATAACGACATGCTTTGACATTTTAGTACCGCTTTACAAGCGGTGAGTGTAATCTTTTTGAAGCCTTGTCAAAACTGATTCAGACGTTTGTTCCATACAAGATGCTCATAACAGAGCACGCTGCATACTAACATCCTGTTAGATTCGCTTTCTCGGCACGTCCTGTGCCTTCTTCGCAGCTATCGCTTTGGTCGTGAAAGCAAGAATACATTGCACACTGTGCAATCTTGCTCTCTGTTCTTTCACATCTTGTATAG
>WFSH01000080.1 GCA_015486145.1 Mesoaciditogaceae bacterium | reverse complement strand
TCAGTCGTAGGCCCATATGGGACGTAATCCAACAAAGATTGGGCAGTAGATCTTATCACGGCCACTATGTCCGCCCCTTCTCTCACGGCTGCTTGTGCTTGAACGACATCTTCGTAAATGTTTCCGGTTGCCACTATGACGTACAAATAGGGTTGTGGTGGATCTCCTAACTTCTCGAGCATGTCGTCACGTTTGTCCCTGACTTTGGCGAGACGTTCGATCGCCTCTTTTGTCATTTCTTCGATCTTTTCTGCAACAATTCCCTCATTTTGTGGGGAAAGATCCATCAAAGAAAATTCGCGTCTTCCAACCGCTTCTGCCAATCTTTGAGGTGTTGTGGACTTGGCTACGCATCCGTTTGCGATCCAATAAGCCACACCGCGATCGATACCTCCACCGTTCTTCACGTCATCCACAATGACGTTGGGCAACGGTACACCTTTTGCATCAACGCCATCAATGCCGTAAAGCCTTGCAACCGTTCTTTCAACCGAGGTGGTACTCTTGACATCTATGAATTTTTGAACCTCGTCCGTTATCTCCTTTGCGAGCACCCTCGCTTTTCTCACCAAATTTTCATCGAGTTCCAAATGAGGTATTTTTTTATTCAAGAAAACTACGCCTCCTCTCACCTAAAGATATCATTACGCGTGCACATCAAGTTCACCTTAGCTATTCAGGCTCTGTCAGGATTGAACACATGTTAACTCTTGACCGTTTTCACAATCTCATCGATCGGCAGTTTCGTTTGTGTTCCATCCGACATGTTTTTAAGTGTGTAAAGCCCCGTTTTCACCTCATCTTCTCCCACGATCAACGTATAACGTGCCATCTCTTTTGAAGCGTTTTTAAACTGAGATTTGATTTTTCTTCCCATGAGATCCACGTCCACTTTCAATTCACTTGAGAGTTTTTCAGCCATTTTCAAAACCTCGGCGCGTTGTTCGTCACCAACCGCGACTATGTAAAGATCAACACCACGAAAGGGTGGAATCTTTTTTTCGTTTTTTAAAGCGAGTATGATCCTTTCCATACCTCCGGCAAATCCAACCGATGGCGTTGGAGCTCCTCCAAGTTCTTCAACGAGATTGTCGTATCGCCCACCACCTATTATCGCATCTTGGGCACCGAGAGATGGATATTTTATCTCAAAGACTGTTCGAGTGTAATAATCAAGTCCCCTAACTATTGACGGGTCGACTTCGTATTCAATACCAAGCGAATCGAGGAGTCTTTTCAGCTCTCCAAAATGCGTCTTGCAATCGTCGCAGAGATAGTCCAATATGTTTGGAGCGGATTTGGCATATTCAGCGTCGCGTTTACAATCCAAAAGTCTGAGCACATTTTTTTCATATCTCGTTTGGCAATCATCACACAATTTTGGGAGCAGGGGCTTGTAGTATTCTCTGAGCGCTTCTCTGTATTTTGGCCTGCACTTTTCACAACCTGTCGAATTGATCTTCAGTTTGAAGTTTTCAAGTCCAACTGCTTTCAGGCTTTCAATGGCCACCAAAATGGTGTAAACGTCGGCTATTGGTAATGGAGAGCCTATGAGCTCAATTCCGTACTGATGAAATTGACGAAGTCTTCCGGCTTGAGGCCGTTCGTACCGAAACATGGGCCCCACGTAAAAGAATTTTTGAGGTAAACCTTTAGAAGTCATTCCGTGCTCTATGAAAGCCCTCATCACCGGTGCGGTGCCCTCTGGTCGAAGCGTTATGGTTCTTCCACCTTTGTCTTCAAAAGTGTACATTTCTTTTTGAACGATATCAGTCTCTTTTCCAACGCCCCGATCAAAAAGTTCTGTCGCTTCAAAAATCGGAGTACGTATCTCAGAAAAGCCAAAACGCTTTGCGACATTTTTGAATTTGTTTTCGACCCATTCCCAAATATAGGCGTCTTCCACGATATCGTTTGTGCCCTTTATCTTTTTTATCATAATTTTCACCCACTGACTTAAAAGACTCACATATCGGTGCTTTTTTGCGATGATGCAAATTCGTCGTACATCTTTTTCAATTTCCTTATGTCTTCCCACGTGAGCGCTTTGGGAGACCCGGGTGCCTTGGAAGCGTTACGCAGCAAATAACTCGGATGAAACATTGGAAAAATCTTTATGCCGTCTTTCCATTCGTACAGTTTCCCCCTCGCAACCGTTATGGAGTCCACGCCGGAACCGAGAAAAAATTTTAAAGCCGTAGCACCCAGAGGCACTATGATTTTGGGGTTGATAACGGCGATTTGAGCGTAGAGATAGTGCGAACACGCTTCAACTTCCGCCTCCAGCGGTACTCTGTTGTTTGGTGGTCTGCACTTCACTATGTTGGCTATGTAGAGATCCGCCCGATTAAATCCGACAGATTCCAATATTTTGTCGAACAGTTTTCCAGCTCTGCCAACAAACGGCCTGCCACTTTTGTCCTCTTCCTCTCCCGGACCTTCTCCGACAAAAACGATCGGAGAATACACGTTCCCCTCACCCGGCACGGCGTTTATGCGTGTGTTCCCAAGTTGACAAGCTTTACACTTTCTTATCCTGTTTTCTATTTTTTTCATTACCTCTTCTCGAGTCAAAAGCACACCTCCCACATCTCACCATTTTACCACAGCAAACGTGGCAATGGCGAGAAAAGCCATTTGATAAGCAATTCCCTCTTCAAGCCCAAAGGGATCGCCAAAATTTGGAAACGATATTTTTTTACCCAACCACATCCCGATGGCAACCGTTACCAAGATCTCCACGGTGTAAATAGGGCCACCGAATGGAATCAAAAACATCAAAGAAAGAATGGCAAATTCAAGGGGAATTTCAAACATGGAGAATTTCCAATTGAATCTCGCATTGTCGAACAGTTTTGCAACGTAAATGGATGTGACGAATGTTATGAGCACGGATACGATTGGAAATGGTTTTCCAAGGATCACTTTTGCAAAATATCCGGCAAATGGCGGCAAGCCGGCGAGGGAGAAGGCACCGATTGTGGTGGATATCTTTCCATTTTTTGAAAACAAAAGCGCTTTGGTGTTCGAGTGAAAAAAAGCGTAGATGGCGGCCGCAATCGGCGAAATTCCAAGAACAACGAGTGAAATTCCCATTTGCGATGTTGTTGAAAATGCCAAAATGCGCTCGAATTTCTTCTCACCAAACGCGTAAATCGCTCCACCAAATGCTGAAACGATTCCAACTACAAAAACAAGAGCCTTCAAGGTATCAGGTAAAAGGCCGTATACGCGTATCAACGCAAATATTCCCGCGTTGACAACCATTCCTGAAAGAACCATTGAAACGGGAGTTTCGGATTTCGAATACGCATCCACAACCCACGCACTCAGCCCAAGCATGCCAGATTTAACGAGCAAAGCGGTTAAAATCAACGCCAAGCCAAATTCCGGTATCTTGATGTTTTTCAAGGCTCCAAGTGCCAACACACCGGTTCCATAGTAGACAAACAGCGTGCCAATTAAATAAATGTTCAGCGCTATGGCACTGAGAAACATGTACTTGAGTGCCGCCCACACCCTTGAAGGCTTTTTCCCATGGCCAACCAACAAAAACGCGATCAGAGATGTGAGTTCTATTGTCACGTATATGTTGAAAAGATCGTTGGAGATGAAGACGGCGTACATGGAAGCAAAAAGATAATCCAACATGGACTCCACGGAAGGCTCCCATTTTTCGAATCGCATTTTCACCGAGCTCCAAACCAACACGAGAGAAAGTATGAACCAAAAAGAGATGTGATCGTATCTCAACTCAACACCAACGGCAGAACTCCATCCTCCAACGACAAAAGTTGTGGACTTTTGAAAAAGAAGAACACAGGCTGTGAAAGATGCGATCGATAAAAGCTCGACCAAATTCATCCAACGTTTTTTTACAAAAAATCTCAACGTTCCAAGCACAATGGCAACGAGAATTGGAGAAAGGACGAGATCAGTGCTCATCTCTTTTTATCCTTTTTTGTAATTTTCGAGAATCCGTTGTGTGGTAAACACTTGAAAGGTAAACCACGAAAACGAGTGAAAGTGCCAAAACTGCAAACCCAACAACGATGGAGGTAATGATCATCGCCTGAGGCAACGGATCGACTCTCTCGATTGGAAGGGTGAGAATGGGAGGTAACGGGCCGGTGTGGCTCACAATCACAAAGGAGAGTGTTACCGCCGTCTCAACTATTCCCAATCCTATGAGTTTTACCACCAGATCGTTCTTCAAAACCATGGTGATGATACCTATCCCGAATACCGCCAAAGATAAAAACAGATCGAGTGTCATCAAACGCTCTCCTTTCTCTTTGAGAATTCGTAAAAGATCAGCCATCCACCGACGAAAACTTTAAAACCAATGGTACCGTTGAGAAGCAACGCACCGCGTCCACTGAAAAAATCTCCAACGTGTCCAACTTGAAATCCAGGAGAGAAGAATCCTCCAGGCAC
>WFSH01000079.1 GCA_015486145.1 Mesoaciditogaceae bacterium | reverse complement strand
GATCAGACGTCGACGCGCATCCGTATAAGTTTTGAGTTTTTCTTCGAGATCTTTAACATCAAGATGACCCCATCTGATTATTTTGGCTCCAGACAAACGACACCCATCTATTATCGATGCGTGATTCAATTCGTCGCTGAATATGAAATCTTCCTTGCCAACAATTGAAGGGATAACAGCTTGATTGGCGTTAAAACCAGACTGAATGAGCATCGCAGCTTCTGCACCTTTAAATTTTGCCAACTCTCTTTCCGCTTGTTCGTGCAGCGACAACGTGCCGGCTATAGTTCTTACCGCTCCAGGGCCAACTCCCCACTTCTCAACAGCCTCAACTGCAGCCTTTTTCAACCTTGCATCGTTGGCCAAACCAAGATAATTGTTCGAACAGAGGTTGAGCACCTTTTTACCGTTGATTTTCAACCATGCACCTTGTGGACTCTCCAAAGTACGTATGTAAGTGTACAATCCGTTTTCCTTGAGTTCATCCATTTCACTTTCCAACACTTTCCAATCGAACATTTGAGATTCACCCCCTCATAATTTTAAAACGATTTTTCCACATTTTCCTTCTTCCATGAGACGAAAACCTTTTTCGTAGTCTTCAAAATCAAAAGTATGAGTTATGACTTTTGAGAGATCCAACTTTCTGTTTTTCAGCAAATCTCCAACCTTGTACCAAGTATCGAACATTTTGCGTCCCGTTATGCCGTATATTCTCAGAGCTTTAAATATAACGAGATCGTTCAGGTTTAACTTTACATCCGAGTTGTAAACACCCAAAAGGGAGGCTCTTCCCGCCGCAGTAAGAGCGGCAAGACCATCGTTAAGAGCTTTTTCATTTCCACTCATCTCTATGAGTACATCTGCTCCATCACCATCGGTTTCCCTCTTCACCACGTCAACTAAATCTTCTTTCAGTGGATCAACAACGATATCGGCACCTATTTCCTTCGCAAGATTTCTCCGATACTCGTTGATCTCGCTGACGATCAATTTTGCAACACCAGCAACCCTTAAAACTTCTATTGCCAAAAGTCCAATGGGTCCTGCTCCAGTTACCAAGACGTTCTTTCCGGTAACGTCTTCCGTAAAAATCGTATGAACGGCGTTACCCAAAGGTTCTTGAACCGATGCCCAAACATGTGGAATGGAAGGATCATTTTTCCACAGCACAATCTCAGGAACTTTTATGTAGTCAGCAAAGGCACCATCTCTGTCAACACCTAATATTTGAAGATGCTGACAAACATGCATGTTTCCGGTTCGACATTGTTTACACTTGCCGCATGGGATATGCGTTTCGGAAGAAACAAAATCGCCAATTTGTACCATACTTACTTCTTTACCCACTGCCACCACTTCACCAGAAAATTCATGACCTATCGTTTGAGGCGGCTTCACGTGTTCTTGTGCCCATTCATTCCACAAATAAATATGAAGATCTGAACCACATATGGACACCGCGTAAACTCTTATCAGCACATCATGAGGTCCCAAATCCCTTGGCACATCTTTTTCCACGAGTGCTATCGCACCCTTTTCCGGTTTCTCCTTTATTATGGCTCTCATTTTATCCGGTATGGTCAACATTTTCACCTCTCCTCACCAAAATTGTAGAACGCACATACATTGAAATTTTACCACCAAACTCGATTTTGAAAATAACGAACCAAAATATAGTATATTTTTGTACCTTTAATATGAGTCGACTCAAAAACCAAAAGAAGGGAATGATGCAAATGGCAACTGGTGACAGTGTAAGCGTGCTCGATGAGAAAGAATCGATCGTGGTCTACCTCAACACTGGAAATGTGGACGAAAACGGAAAAGCCGTAATAGACAGAGCTACGGTAAACGGAATTAGCCCGTCAGCACAAGAACAAGCCAAATATGACTTTGCTTACAACCTCGCTGGACTCACCTCAAAAACGGTTGATGGGATAAATCTGAGAAACTATGTAGAACTTGGGCCTATAGGCTGAAAAAGAAAGGAGTGAGTTAAATGGCAACCACCACAACGAAATATTTAGCCATGAAGTTTATAGCTTCTTCCGACGGATCTTCAAAGACCATAAGATTGGCAGATCCCAAGACAGATCTCACACAATCTGAAGTCCAGAATTTCATGGATTCCGTCGTATCATCCCAATTGCTTTACACGTCAAAAGGCTCTCTTGTCGATACCGTTGACAGTGCAAACGTGATTGACAGGAACAACAACGAATTGTTCAATCTGGTTCAATGAATCAACAGGGGGCAAATGCCCCCTTTTTATGCAAAAATGAAACTTCATTGTCTCGACCAACCGCAGGTCATCTTGAACTTGACTCAGGATCTCTTATAAGAAACGAGATTGCAGGTCAAGTCCGCAATGACAATCACGACTAAAGATTCCATTTAAAAGGTTCAAATTCAGAATAACATTACGATCAAAGAAGCCTACCAGAAAGGAGCGATCAAATTGGAAGAAACCTTAACCGCTTTAAAAGACGTAAGATTCGTTCTAAACACAGCAATTGTGTTGATCGAACATCCGGGAGACGGGGAAACAAAAAAGAAAACTGTCATTGGGATAGTAAAAGAATTTATAAAATCTAATCACATAGTCATCCCCGTTCCAAATGCCATTTTAGAATACATTCTTGGATTTGCGGTCGATTGGATCGTAAATTGGTTGAACAACAATATCTGGAAAAAAGATGAGCAGAAATGATCTAAATGAAATTGAGCGCGTTGTACACGCTCTTGCAAAAAAGTACCACAATTCAGTGTACAAATGCGAGTTTGAAGATCTATGTCAAACCATATGGTATTTAGTCCTTATGGCGAAAAAGAAATACGACCCATCCAGAGGATCATTCAAAAGATACGCATTCTATTTCGCAAATTTAAAACTCAAAGATCATTTTTGGCGAGGTGCTAATTTCCCAGGAATAAAAAAAGACTTTTCACTTTTGCACATCAAAGCACACTTTACAGACGAAATCGAAAACTTTTCTAAAAGAGTGACCACGATCAAAGAAGATCTTCCCGAATTTGCACGTTTGAGAGTGGAAGGATACACACTCTCTGAGATCTCTCAAAAACTGAAAATTTCTCGCAGAACTCTGAAAAGAAAATTGAAAGCTTACATAGGAGCGGGCGCCTAAAACGCCTGCTTTTTTTATTCCAGGGTCTGTCCCAAGCTTTGTGTATTCAGGATTTTTCTCACAGACTACCACTCATCGCTTCTCACTTTTCACTACTCACCACTAACATCTACGCGCCACTTGCCACGTGCTATTTATTTCTCACTCATCACTGTTCACTGATAACGGCTCACTCCTCACTCATCACTTCTAACTGATTACTCATCACTGATTCACTGATTCATATATTTCAAGGCCAGATCTCGTTTTTTCTGTGTGGATATGGTCTTTGTTTCTGTACGGGCACGGCATGCCGTGCCCCTACTTGCATTTCAAGACCCTACCCCCGTTTTTTTCTGATACTTCTCTCCAATTTTTTCATCTGCATGTTATAATTTAGTCACGTTGCACGTGAAGACGTGAAGATTAAAATTGATGTAGACAAACCTAACCACAAAAGATGCTTACGACATGAATGTTATGTTGCACATTTCAAAAATAATGAGATTCGTCTTTGTGCAATTTCACTCATAATTTAGAGAATTACCGAGAAAACAAAGAAAACGTATTCTGTGTAATTACTTAACAT
>WFSH01000078.1 GCA_015486145.1 Mesoaciditogaceae bacterium | reverse complement strand
TCTCTAAGTTCTCGAGCCACAGGGCCAAAAATCCTTGTGCCACGTGGTTCGTTATCTTTACTTATGAGCACGGCTGCGTTATCATCAAAACGTATGTAGGAGCCATCACGCCTTCGCACTTCCTTTTTGGTTCTCACTATAACGGCTCTTACGATTTCGCTCTTTTTAACGTCGGCCCGTGGAATGGCCTCCTTCACCGTTCCAATAACCACATCTCCAATGCTGCCTTTCTTCCTATTAGAACCACCCATAACTCTGATGACAAGTATTTTCTTTGCTCCCGAATTGTCGGCCACATTTAGGACACTTTCCTGTTGAATCATTCCGGAACACCTTCTCCCTTACTTGCTTCCTCTTCAGAAGTGGTGAGGATGTTCTTTTTAAGGATTGATACAAGTTTCCAGTTTTTTTCTTTGCTAAGTGGCCTTGTTTCTTCAATTTCCACAATATCACCAGTATGGCATTCGTTTTTCTCATCGTGAATTTTGTACTTGGACGTTCTTGAAATGGTTTTACCAAATCTTCTATCTTGTACGATCCTTTCCACAACCACCACTCTGGTCTTATTCATTTTATCACTCACAACTTTTCCAACAAGCCGTTTTTTCATTTTTCACCTCTCCTTTCACTCAGAGGTGGCTTACCGCCGTTTTTGCCGGTTCTCTCAAGCCTGATTTCTTTCTCTCGCATCAAAGTCTTTATTCGTGCTATATCTCTTTTGACTTGGCGAATTTGAGTGGTATCGTCCAATTGGGAAAGTTCCAACTGAAATCTAAGCGTGTAGAGTTTTTCCTTCTGCTCGATTTCAAGACCCTTTAACTCTTCTATTGTCATCTCTCGGAGATCTTTTGCCCTCACATCGACTCACCTCCGAATGGTGGCCGCAAAACGATTTTAGTCTTTATCGGAAGCTTGGCAGCAGCCAATCGTAACGCCTCTTCGGCCAGCGCTTTGCTAACGCCTCCGATCTCAAACATGATCTTACCGGGTTTGACAACTGCCACCCATTTTTCAGGTGCACCTTTTCCACGGCCCATTCTACTCTCCGCGGGATGTTGCGATATCGGTTTATCTGGAAAAATTCTTATCCAAATCATTCCGTTTCTCTTCAACTTTCTGGTTATTGCCACACGACAGGCTTCTATCTGTCTGTTAGTTATCCACGCAGGCGCTAATGCTTTAAGGCCCCACTCTCCGAACTCAACTTCAGTACCACCTTTGGCAAGACCTCGCATTCTTCCGCGTTGTTGTTTTCTATATTTGACCCTCTTAGGGATAAGCATCTTCAAACCTCCTTATCAACGAGTCAGGCGGACTTCGCCGTCATTTTATCACCCGTAAATATCCAAACTTTAATTCCAAGAACGCCGTATTTTGTCTTTGCAACGGCAAAACCATAATCCACCTTGGCTCTGAGTGTTTGAAGTGGCACTCTGCCCTCTCTGTACCACTCTGTTCTTGCTATTTCAGCCCCGTTAATTCTACCGCTTACCATGATTTTAACACCCTGAGCGCCTCTCTTCTGAGCCAATTGAATACTGCGTTTCATCGTTCTCTTGTAAGAAGCTCTCTTCTCAATTCTCGCTGCCACAAATTCCGCGGTAAGTTGCGCATCTAACTCGGGCGTTTTAACTTCCTCAATACTGATACCTATATCCCTATCCTTCGAAACTTTTGACTGAATGAGATTCCTTATATTTTTTATTTCTGAACCTTTTTTACCTATTAATATACCGGGCCTTCCCGTGACGATCGTCACATTCACTCCCTTACCGGATCTCGCAATCTTTATTTCAGAAATTCCGGCATGATAATAGGCACTTTTAACGGCTTTGCGAATCGCCTCATCTTCTATCAAATAATCCGAATACTGCTTTTCATTAAACCATGTGGCTTGCCAATCCGCAGATATTCCCAGTCTAAATCCTCTTGGATGTACCTTTTGACCCACTTCATTGCACCTCGCTCTCGTTGGCGGTCATTTCTTCTTTTTCAAAATTCTCTTTTGATCTATCTCTAACAACGATCGTTATATGTGACTGCCTTTTTAGTCTAAGCGAAGCTCTTCCTCGAGCCATGGGGTTCATCCTTTTGAGTCTTGGACCATCATCGGCGGTACATTTAGCCACATACAATGAATCCACATTGAGACTGAAATTATTTTCAGCATTTGCTATGGCAGAATTCAAAATTTTTTCCACAAATCTGGCTCCTTTTGTGGTTGAAAATTCCAACAATTGAAGTGCTTCATCAACATTTTTCCCACGAATAGCGTTCAAAACAGGTCTCACTTTGTACGGACTTATCGGAAGGTATCTTCCCACTGCTCTTGCCTCTATAGGAGCAGCTTCTGAGGCTTTCCGCATTCTGTGAAAGATTGAACGTTTTTGTCTTTTCTCATTTTTGGGCATTCAATTCACCTTCCTCATTTCTTCACTTCTCCTTTAGAGGCACGTTTGTCGGCATGTCCACCAAAACGCCTGGTGGGAGAAAATTCCCCGAGTCTGTGACCCACCATTGCCTCCGTTATGTAAACTGGGATATGTTTCCGGCCATTATGAACAGCTATGGTGTGGCCGATCATATCAGGAACGATCATCGACGCTCTTGACCACGTTTTAATGACTTTCTTTTGACCAGCTTCGTTAAGGGTCTGCACTTTTTTAAGAAGTTTCAAGTCCACATAGGGCCCCTTCTTGGTCGAGCGACTCACATTTTTTCCTCCTTTCAAGTTGAACAAATCTCAAAGAGTAGTTGCTTTCTAAATCACCGCTTGCCAACTTTTCTACGTCTAACTATGAATTTATCCGATGCTTTTTTACCTCTGCGTGTCTTGTATCCTTTCGCCGGTGTTCCCCACGGACTCTGAGGTATATTTCCACCTTTTCCCTTTCCTTCTCCACCACCCATGGGATGATCAACGGGATTCATGGTCATACCACGTACCGTGGGTCTAATTCCAAGCCATCTCTTCTTTCCAGCTTTACCATATGACTCGTTGGAATGTTGCTCGTTACCGACACTTCCAATTGTTGCCATACAAGTTTCTCTCACCCTGCGAAGTTCACCGGAAGGCATTTTGAGAAGGGCGTACCCACTTTCACGAGCCATAAGCTGTACTGAAGAGCCAGCACTCCTCGCTATTTTACCACCAAATCCTGGTTTAAACTCAACGTTATGTACAAACGTCCCAACCGGAATATTGATCAAAGGCAAGGTGTTTCCCACCCTTATTTCAGCATCCGGGCCTGACATCAAAACATCTCCAACTTTCAACCCTTTGGGAGCGAGAATGTACCTTTTCTCACCGTCAGCATAATGAAGTAACGCAATTCTTGCACTTCTGTTTGGATCGTACTCTATGGAGAAAACCTTTGCTGGGATTCCAAACTTTTCTCTCCTAAAATCGATGATTCTGTACCTTCTTTTATTTCCACCACCTTGATGTCTAACGGTGATCCGGCCATAGGAGTTCCTACCAGCTTTGGATTTCAAAGCTTTGGTCAAAGACTTTTCCGGTTTTCTTCTCGTTATCTCGCTAAAATCAGATGATATCATGTGCCTTCTACCCGGACTGGTAGGTTTGAATTTCTTAAGACCCATACGAAAATTCTCCTTTCAGCAATTCGTCAGATCAGACCTTCGAATTCTTGAATTTTAAAACCCTCTTTCAACTTAACGATCGCTTTCTTGTAAGATCTCGTGTATCCTTCGGATATTCCATATTTCTTAGGTTTGCCTTTACAATTCATGATTCGAATATCTTCAATTTCAACGTTGTAAAGTTTTTCAATCGCATCACGAACCTGAAATTTATTCATTCTGATATCAACTTCAAAAGTGTACGTGCTGTTTTGGATACCAGCAAGCGCTTTTTCAGTTATCAATGGGCGAATTATCACGTCATGTGGAGTAATATTACTTGCCATTTTTGTACACCTCCACTATTTTTTCAACCGCATGCTTGGTAAGTACAAGCCATTCATGTTTTATGACATCAAAAACGTTTAGTCCATCAACATTTACCGACTTTTTACCGGCATTATCTGCAATTATAACCTTGGTATGTGGAAGATTATCAGCGGATCGTTTCACGTTCAACTGTTCGTCAGAACGCGTATCCAAAACGCACAAAACGTTGTGAGAGGGAGCAACTTTATCTATAAATGCCAAAAGCTGCTTCGTCTTAGGTGTTTTCATTTTCATATCTTCAACAACCACAAGCTTACCATCTTTGAACTTCAAAGACAGCGCAGATTTAACGGCTTTCACCTTCATTTTTTTGTTAAGGCGTTCTGACCAATCTTTCGGTTTTGGCCCAAAAGTCACGCCTCCATGTCTCCAAAGAGGCGATCTGTTTGATCCTGCTCGGGCACGTCCAGTATGTTTTTGAGCCCACGGTTTTTTCCCGCCACCCGAAACTTCCGCCTTTGTTTTTGTGGAAGAAGTGCCTCTTCTTCTGTCAGCCAATTGCTTGTGTATGTATCTGAAAAGCAAATCTCTGTTTGGTTCTATTTCAAAAATCTCAGCTGGCAGAGAGATCTTTCCAACTTTTTCTCCCTCAAAACTTATCACATCAACTTCTGCCATACAAAATCACTTTCCTTTCCGAACGGCGGATCTCACGTAAACAAGTGAACCTCTGGCACCCGGAACCGCGCCCTTCAAAGCAAGCAAAGAGTTATCTTTATCAACCCTGACAACTTCGAGATTGAGAATCGTCTTATTCGTGTTTCCCATTCTGCCAGGCATTTTGGTCCCCTTCAAAACTTTACCGGGATAAGTATGCATTCCGGTAGAGCCGTGTCTCGGATATTTTGTGCCATGCGTCTTAACGTGTCCGGCAAAATTCCATCTTTTTACAGGGCCTTGAAAACCTTTCCCCTTTGTCTTTCCAGATACATCCACAAACTCGCCTTCCTTGAAGATTGAAACGTCAATGGTCTGTCCAATCTTATATTCTTCAACGTTATCAACTCTCACCTCTCTAAGATAACGAAGAGGGTCTACCTCAGCCTTCTTGAAATGCCCACCTAAAGGCTTGTTGACACGTTTAGAAGATTTCCTTTCAAATCCTACTTGTATGGCGTTGTATCCGTCAGTTTCCTTCGTTTTTTTCTGCACGACAACACACGGCCCCGCTTTGACAACGGTAACGGGTACAGCAACACCGTCTTTGTATATCATAGTCATGCCTATTTTCTTTCCAAGTAACGCTTTCATTCAAAGCACCTCCAGCCGCTTTGTCAAAGTTTTAACTCCACTTCCACGCCGGCCGGGAGATCCATTTTCATTAAAGATTCCACCGTTTGAGGTTGAGTCTCAAGAATATCGATCAACCTTTTGTGAACTATCTTTTCAAAGTGTTCTCTCGAGTCCTTATCAACATGGGGAGATCTCAAAACACAGTAAACGGTCCTCTCGGTTGGAAGGGGTATAGGGCCTGATACCTTGGCGTTCGTTTTTTTGACTGTTTCAACAATTTTTCTGGCTGATTGATCGAGAAGTTCGTGATCATAAGCCTTTAATTTTATACGTATTTTAGACTTTGCCATTCAAACGAGCCTCCTTATAAAACCAAGGGAGGAAAGCACTCCTCCTTTGGTTCTTTAAATCACTCAACGATCTTTGAAACAACACCGGCACCAACAGTTCTGCCACCTTCACGAATCGCAAATCTCATACCCTCTTCAAGCGCAACGGGTTTGATGAGTTCCACTTTCATCACGGTGTTGTCTCCGGGCATTACCATTTCCACGCCTTCTGGAAGTCCAACTATGGATCCGGTAACATCAGCGGTTCTTATAAAGAATTGTGGCCTATAGCCCGTTACAAATGCGGTGTGTCTTCCACCTTCTTCTTTTTTCAAAACGTAAACGTTGGCCTCAAATTTTGTGTGTGGAGTAATACTTCCAGGTTTTGCAAGAACCTGCCCTCTTTCAACTTCTTCTTTTTTCACACCTCTGAGAAGACAACCGATGTTATCACCAGCTATACCTTCATCCAACAACTTTCTAAACATCTCTACTCCGGTGACAACCGTCTTCCTTGTAGGTCTAAGACCGACCATTTCAACTTCCTCGTTGACGTGAATTTTTCCACGTTCCACTCTACCGGTGACAACTGTGCCACGACCGGTAATAGTGAAAATATCTTCGATCGGCATGAGAAAAGGCTTGTCAACATCTCTGGTTGGATCTGGAATATAGTTGTCAACCGCATCCATAAGTTCTAACACCTTTTTGGCTTCAGGATCATCAACGCTGCTCGCTTCAAGAGCTTTAAGAGCACTTCCGCGAATAACTGGAACATCATCTCCCGGATATTCATATTTGGTGAGAAGTTCCCTGACCTCCATTTCAACGAGATCCACAAGCTCTGGATCGTCAACGGCGTCCACCTTGTTTATAAAAACCACCATAGCCGGGACGTTAACCTGTCGAGCAAGTAATATGTGCTCTCTTGTTTGTGGCATTGGACCATCGGTGGCGGCAACAACAAGAATGGCACCATCCATTTGGGCCGCACCAGTTATCATGTTTTTGATGTAGTCGGCATGCCCCGGACAATCTATATGGGCATAGTGCCTTTTATCCGTCTCATATTCTACATGTGCGGTGTTTATGGTAATTCCTCTTGCTTTCTCTTCCGGAGCTTTATCAATTTCTTCAAATGGTATGAATTCAGCTTCACCTTTCATAGCAAGAATCTTGGTGATAGCCGCGGTTAAAGTTGTTTTACCGTGATCGATATGCCCTATCGTTCCAATGTTGAGATGTGGTTTGTTTCTTACGAATTTCTCTTTTGCCATTGAAATTCAACCTCCTTGAGATATTTTAAGGTTTATTCCCTGTTCAAAACCTTATCCGCGAAGTTCTGAGGAACTTCTGCGTAATGTGAAAACTTCATCGTATAAATAGCCCTTCCTTGACTTAACGACCGCAAAACAGTGGCAAAACCGAAGAGTTCTCCCAAAGGAACAAACGCCTTGATAACCCGGGCGTTGCCACGCGTATCAAATCCAAGAATTTGCGACCTTTTAGAATTAAGATCCGCCACAACATCTCCCATGTACTCTTCTGGAGTGGTGATCTCAAGTTCCATGATAGGTTCCATGAGTTTCGGCTTCCCTTTGGCAAGTCCCTCTTTTACCGCCATTGAAGCGGCTATCTTAAAAGCCATTTCCGAAGAATCAACTTCATGATAAGAACCATCGTATAAAGTTGCTTTTATATCAACAACAGGATATCCTCCAAGGCTTCCGGAGCTCAATGCCTCTCTCACTCCTGCCTCAATGGCCGGTATGTACTCTTTAGGAATAACGCCTCCAACGATTTTGTTGACAAAAACAACTCCTTTTCCCCTATCGAGAGGCTCAAAACGAATTCTAACATGTCCATACTGTCCTCTTCCACCACTTTGCCGTACATATCTTCCCTCGGAATCCACAGGAACGCTTATGGTTTCGCGATACGCCACTTGAGGGCGTCCCACTCTCGTTTGAACTTTAAATTCTCTTTTCAATCTCTCAATCATAATTTCAAGGTGCAATTCTCCCATTCCCGAAAGAATTGTCTCACCACTTTCTTCATCAGTTGAAACCCTCAACGTTGGATCCTCATCCACAAGACGGGTAAGGGCATTTTCAAGCTTGCTTTCCTCGTCACGAGTTTCAGGCTCAATTGCTATTGATATAACGGGTTCGGGGAATTCTATAGACTCCAACACCACAGGCTCTTCTTCAGATGAAAGGGTATCGCCAGTTTTTGTAGCTCTAAGACCAATTCCAGCAACAATGTCTCCAGCCATAACATAATCCACATCTTCTCTCTTATCCGCAAACATGAACATCAATCTTGAAACCCTTTCCTTCAAGTTCCTTGTGGAATTATAAACGTAACTTCCTTTGTTCAATTTTCCAGAGTAAACCCTGAAATATGTGAGTTTTCCCACATACGGATCGGACATGATTTTAAAAGCCAAAGCGCAAAATGGATCATCTGGCGATGGGTGACGTTCAATTTCTTTTCCATCTGCTATCCCTTTAACCGGCGGCATATCTAAAGGAGAGGGAAGATAATCAACCACGGCATCTATCAGCGGCTGAACTCCTTTATTTTTAAAAGCGGAACCACAAAAAACAGGCACAAATTTTGATTCAATGGTTCCTCTACGAATGACCTTCTTCATCTTTTCTACAGGAATATCTTCTCCATCGAGGTACATTTCCAGAATTTCATCGTCGATATCGGCAATTTGAGTTATCATTTCATCTCTGAGCTCTTCAACCTTCTCTACAAATTTTTCTGGAATTTCTCCATATTTCATTTCAAGTCCAAGATCGTCGATCCATCTTATAGATTTCATTTCCAAAAGATCGATAACGCCTTCGAATTCGTTTTCTGCACCTATAGGATATTGCAAAATGAGTGGATTAGCCCCAAGTTTGTCGATCATGGATTTTACGGACATATCAAAATCTGCTCCCATTTTATCCATCTTGTTCATAAAAGCGATTCTCGGAACGTTGTACTTGTTAGCTTGTCTCCAAACAGTTTCAGATTGAGGTTCCACTCCTGCTGCGGCATCAAAAACTGCCACGGCTCCATCAAGTACTCTAAGAGCGCGCTCTACCTCAACTGTAAAGTCCACGTGCCCGGGCGTATCTATCAAGTTAACTCTGTGATTTTTCCAGTCAAAAGAAATAGAGGCAGACGTTATGGTGATCCCACGTTCCTTCTCTTGTGCCATCCAATCGGTAGTCGTGTTACCTTCATCCACGTTACCTATGGCGTGTTTTTTTCCGGAATAAAACAGGATACGCTCCGTTGTCGTGGTTTTACCGGCATCAATATGTGCCATTATTCCTATGTTCCTCAATTTGCTGAGTAAAAAAGTGCGCTCAGTCATACATTACCTCACCATCTGTAGTGTGCAAAAGCTCTGTTGGCCTCCGCCATCTTTTGGACATCTTCTTTTTTCTTAACCGCTGCACCGGTACTTTCGTAAGCACTTAAAAGTTCCTCAGCTAACCTTTGGCTCATCGGTTTGCCTTTTTTTGTCCGTGCGGCTTCCACAATCCACCTAACGGCAAGAGAAGTTCTTCGAGGTTCTTGAACTTCTATCGGAACCTGATAAGTCGCGCCTCCAACTCTTTTAGGTCTAACTTCTAACACAGGTGCAACATTCTCAAAGGCCTTTTTGAAAACTTCCAACGGATCTTTTCCAGTTTTTTTTGCAAGTACCTCCATTGCCCCATAAAAGATTCTCTGAGCTTTGGACTTCTTCCCATCCCACATGATTTTGTTTATAAATTTTGTCACGAGCACATCATGATAAACCGGATCGGGAGAAACGGGTCTGATTTCGGCTTTTCGTCTTCTCATCCTTCAATACCTCCGAACCTCATGCACTTTTTGGACGCTTCATACCGTATTTACTTCTGGCTTTTTTCCTGCCTTCAACACCCTCTGCATCCAAGGTTCCTCTTATGATCTTGTACCTAACTCCAGGAAGATCCCTAACTCTTCCTCCTCTAATAAGCACCACAGAATGTTCTTGTAAGTTGTGACCAATGCCGGGAATATACGTCGTCACTTCCACACCACTGGTCAACCTTACCCTCGCAATTTTTCTCAGTGCCGAATTAGGTTTCTTAGGGGTTGTGGTGGTAACACGCACACAAACACCCCTTTTCTGTGGATTCCCGCCAAGAGCTGGCGACTTACTTCTGCCTTTAGTCTTGCGTCGTCCTTTCCTAATCAATTGATTTATTGTAGGCATTTGTCGGTTTCTTTGCCTCCCTTCTCAGCTGTTGTTCAATAAAAAATTGTGGAACAAATTAACACTTTCACCATTCCCGATCAATTTTTAATGAATCAACGCTTTTGTATTCTACACCAGCAGACCATGAATAGTCAATATGGTAACTTTACGTGTTCGAAAAAGTTACCTTAAATTCAAAGAACTTCTGATATAATTTCTTTACAACGCACACGACTTGATCTTTCGATTGGTGCCTTAGAGGTGATCGAAAGAAGGGATAGTTGTGGAGGCAAAACCATATGGAGGTGTTTTTGTGACAGAAATAATAAAGATGAAACAACTCCTGGAAGCGGGAGTGCATTTTGGGCATCAGACTAAAAGATGGAACCCAAAAATGAAACCTTATGTTTACACAGCAAGAAAGGGGATCTACATAATAGATCTCCAGAAAACAGTGCTTCTTCTGAAGGAAGCTTACAATTTCGCACTTGAACTTGGGAAAAATGGCAAAAGCATCATGTTTGTTTGTACCAAACATCAAGGTGCCCAAACGATTGAAGAAGAGGCAAAACGTTGTGGAGCTTTTTACATCAACAAACGTTGGGTTGGGGGACTCCTTACCAATTTCTCCACTATTTCCAAAAGGATAGAAAGACTCCATGAATTGGAAAAAATGGAAGAGGAGGGCGCAATTGAGCAAAGGCCAATAAAAGAGGCTAACTCTCTCAGAAAAGAGCTGGAACGCCTGAGAAAATATCTCGGTGGGGTAAAAGAAATGAAAAAGATTCCAGACGCGATCTACATTGTAGATCCCAAGCGTGAATACAACGCCGTAAGAGAAGCTCAGCTTCTCAACATTCCAACCATAGCCGTGGTTGACACAAATTGTGATCCTGATGACGTCGATTACATAATACCGGGAAATGATGATGCGATTCGAGCTATAAAACTCATAACTTCTAAAATAGCAGATGCTTACATAGAAGGCAAAGAGGGAAGAAGTTCAGAACCGCAAAATGAAAACACTGAGAATTCCACCGTCCAAGAAAAGACTGGCACAGAACCAGAAAAGGTTATTGTGGAAGGATCTGAAGAGCCAGCAGTAGTGCAGACCGAAGAAAAAATATCTTCTGTGGAAGAAATTGAAAATCATTGACAATTGAACGATTAACATCAATAGAGTGTGCCCGTGGCTCAACGGATAGAGCGTTGGACTCCGGATCCAAAGGCTGTGGGTTCGATTCCCACCGGGCACACCATTGGCGTATAAATCATTTAATAGAGATGGAGGCGTGCCCGAACGGCTAAGGGGCCGGTCTCGAAAATCGGTGGTGCTCTGCACCTTCTGGGTTCGAATCCCAGCGCCTCCGCCAATTGATCTCTCTAAGGGCAATTCTTAACAACAATTGCCCTTATTTGTTGCGTCGATCCAGATGATATCTTTTTATCATGTTATCAATGGTGCGGCGTGTTACCGAGAGCTTCTTTGCAGCTTCTTCTTTGTTCCATTTACACATTTGCAAGACCTTTTTGACAATCTCACTCTCGAGGCGCGCGTGAAGTTTCTCCATTATGTCTTTAAGTGGCTCGCTTTGAGCCATGTAAAGGTCCACCATCGATTCTACAAAACGCTCCGTAAGCTCTGTTTTTGCAAAAGCATTTGGATCGTACTTTGTATTCTTTTCAACACCGGGAGATTCGGAAAATTCCACAAACCGCGTGACGATATTTCTAAGTTCACGAACATTTCCAGAGTAATTGTGACCCAAAAATGCACGCTGAACTTCAGGTGGAAAATTTTCAAATTTGATCGTATATCCCACATCAGCCAAAAAATTATCCACAAGAATCGGTATATCATCTCGTCTTTCACGAAGCGGTATCATATCGATTTTTAACTCCGAAAGTCTGTGATAAAGATCCGAACGCATGCGTCTTCTCGGATCTTGATTGGTGGCAGAATAAAAACGCACATCTACTTTTATCTCTTTGTTGGAACCGATCGGTAAAAATTTTCCACTATCCATGGCTGTCAACAATTTTGATTGCACGTGTTGAGGCATTTCACCTATCTCATCGAGAAGTAAAGCACCGTTGTTCGTTTCTTCAAGAAGACCTTTTTTGTTGGTGTATGCACCTGTGAAAGCCCCCTTAGTGTGACCAAAAAGCTCACTTTCCAAAAGATCTTCAGGTACATTGGCGCAATTCAACTCGAGAAATCTGTTTTCCCTTCGATGAGAAATTGCGTGAATAATTTGAGCAACCATGGATTTCCCCGTTCCAGTTTCCCCGGTCAAAAACAAACTGGCATCACTGAATGCAAAAAACACCAAATCTTCTCGTAGCTTTCTCGCAAATTGGCTCATTCCGGCTAATCGAGAAACTTGCTTTTTCACATTTAACAGGTAATTTTTCAATCCTCCATTACCAAAATCAAATGAGAATATCAGTCCATTTTCAAGTTTCGAAGTCAAATCAGCTTTGTTAACAAATATCCTCGCCGTTATACCGTGCGAAATCGTGAAATCACGGATGATCCGAGACTTTGACGAGTTTTCACGACCAATTAAAATCAGCGCACGTCTACACTCTTCTCCACACAAAAGGCCGTTCAATAATTTTTCCACATCATCGTACACTTCCACATTTTCCTTTGAGAAACCACTATCCGCTAAAGAACTACCAAGATTTCGTAACGGATCGCCTAAAAAAACGATCTTCATGGTGAAAACACCCCCTCTTGCAAAATCATATTAGCACATTTTACAAAAATTTGGAAAGCCGTTTCCACAGAAGAAATTACCTTCCGTCTCAAGAAATACATTTCACATCGCGGAAGCGGTTTTCACAGAAAAGTCAAAGGTATCCCGAAAGTAATCCCACCTCAACACAGCATCTTGAAAAGAACCATTTGGAACGAATTGCGCTAATAAAAGATGGAAAAACCAAAAATAAAAATGAGAAAAGTTTGTGAAAACTTTTTTCGATAAAGGAAGTGGGGGGCATGAAGAGAGTAATGTGTGTAATGCTGATGTTGTTGATTGTGGTAACTTTTGCCTTTTCGGTAGAAATAGCGATTTACAAATGGAACTCGTCCGACAACAAATGGGAAAT
>WFSH01000077.1 GCA_015486145.1 Mesoaciditogaceae bacterium | reverse complement strand
GGATATGAATTGCTGAAAACATTAACTCTGAATGTTAGACTCGTCGACGGCAAGACGAAATAAAAACGTGCTTATCAACGCTTAAGAATTAAATTGAGCTATAAACTCAAAGAATTGACTTTTTGTTCTGCAAGAAAGTACAGTTTTATGGAATTGTTCTTATAATCCAAGAAGCCATTGTAGCTCTGACAGTTGGATATAGCGTTTTTGACACATCACTTGCGTAGCTAACGGCTAATTTGTGATTTGGAAACACGCCAACAAAAAGTCCCGCTACGTTCCCATAAATTATTTCAAAAGCCGGTATGCTTTCGCTCCTAAGCACATTAACCAACTTAGTTACTTTTGTTGCCGAGGAAGAGAGTATTTGAATTGAAAAAGTCGTTCCAATTCCAGGATAAGCAAGAAAATATTCCTTTTTCATTTTTGTTATTTCATAGAGACCGCTAACAGAAAGTATTGTGCCAAAATCTTGCAAGTTCGTTGAGCTTACGGTAACTAAAGGGTATACTGGTAAAATTCGTGGAGCATTTTGTAAAAGATTGAGATAATTCATAAGCGATCTGGAAAATTTGAACTGATTCACCTGGGTCTTCAATTTTGAAAGGTTCTCAAACAACGTCTGTATGCTCGCCTTATCATTCGAAACTTTAATTTTCAAATTCTGAACGTCTGTTTTTATACTCATGAGAAATAACAACAAACCCAATGAAATAGCGAGAATAAAAATATTTGTCGTGCTCATGATTCTCACCTACCTCGTTAAATTCGCACTTATTCTCCTACTCGGTTGCTTTTCAATATACCACATTGGGTATTAAAATTGATAAAGAGCTCAAATAAGCCAAAAATATGATAAAATGCTATGTGAAAAATATAATTTAGGGAAGGTTGTGTTCACAATTTTTTCGGAGGTGCGGAAATGTGGGAAGGAAACTCATCAAAAATTAACAAAACGGAAATCACCCATCAAAAGGCGTTAAATATCTATTTGTCTTTGGCGCTTCTTTCGGTGCTTTTAGTTGTCTTACATGTTCTGAGCAGCTTTACAATGAGAAGTCTGGGCTTGCACATTCCCGGACATAATGGACTTGTGTGGATGCCGTTGTTGATCATAGGAAAGATGAAATGGAAAACAAAAATATCTGCAACTTATATGGCGGCTGTTTCCACAATTGTTATCATTGGGATCACTCCCATGCTTGGAGCCGCTCAAATGGGAGGAATGTGGTTTTTACCTTTTCTGAGATATGGCATTCCAGCAATTGTTTTGGATGCGCTTTGGCCATTATTTGAAAAGTTTTCAAAGAAGCCTTTTACAAATCTTATCGCAATTACCTCGTTAGCCGCTTTGGCACATCTGAGCAAAGTGCCGTTTTCCATGATCACATGGCATTTTGGATTTGGTCATTATGTGATCACGCATTTCACATTGAGCACAATTTTTCTTCTTTATCTCACGTTCGGCGTAGCGGGAGGCATAGTGGGATTTTTAGTAGGTCGCTACCATCCAAGCACAAAAACGAAGGGTGTATGAGGAGGAAAAAATGGAAAAAACAATTTATTTATGTATTGATGATACCGACACAGAAGCCAGCATAGGCACGGGAAGAGTGGCACGTCATTTGGCCGAAGAAATTCAAAAAAAGAATTACGGTAAGATTGAGGGAATCACACGCCATCAGTTACTTCTTGACAAAAGAGTTCCTTACACTTCTAACAATGGAAACGCTTGCCTTAAAATCACGGATTTTGACGAAAAAATTTATGAGCTTTCTGTTGAATTCATGAAAACTAATTTTGTCCCAGGTTCTGATCCAGGTATTTGCGTTTGTCCAGAAAGTCTGATCACCTCCGAAGTGGTGAATTTCGGACATATGGCCCAACAAAAAGTTCTTTCAAAAAACGAAGCTTACGAACTTGCACACAAGAACGGCATATTTCTCAAAGAGTTAGGTGGCGATGGACAAGGAGTAATAGGTGCTTTAGCTGGTGTGGGACTTAGATTCAGTGGAAACGATGGTAGATTTATCGAATTAGATAACATAAGGAATGTTGTTAACAAGATGAAAGTAAAAGAGATCTTAGAACGCACACCTATAGAAAGTGTTGTGGATCTTCAGGGTAATGAGCTTTCAGAAGAAACCGTGATAGAACCTTTGGGATGGTTAAGACCCTGTCTCAGAAATGGAAAACCCGTTCTCATTGTAGGTGGACCAATAGCAAAGGGAATAGAAGGAAATTTAGAAGGAGTTTATATTCCGGTAAAATTATAAAATGATGACTCAATAAAACATTCAGCAGGGCTTAAGAAAAATGGGACTCTTTACAAACCCCAACCTGGCGCTTATCAAGTTTTTTCTCTACGACAAAAGAATCCCACTTTTCTTTTATCGCTCAATTCCAACCCTTTCTTCAACACCAGCAGTGTAATAGTGTTTAATTTCACGCATTTCAGTTACAAGATCGGCCTTATTCATGATTTTTGGTGTGGCATATCTTCCCGTTATAACAAGCTCTGTACCCTTCGCCTTTAAATCCATGAGCTTTAGAACTTCTTCTTCTTTTACAAGTCCAAAATACACGGCCACATTCAGTTCATCTAACACAACGAGATCGTAATCACCACTTGTTAATTTTTCTCTTGCAAATTCGAGAGTTTTTTTTGCAGCTTCTATATCTTCCTTTGAGGGCTTTCCAATTATAAATTCTGGTCTGCCGCCTTGAAAGAATTCTATATTCAGCTTTTCGAATATTTTCATTTCGCTCGTGTAAAGTCCCTTGATAAATTGAACAAAGCAAACTTTTAAGCCAGCTCCACTTG
>WFSH01000076.1 GCA_015486145.1 Mesoaciditogaceae bacterium | reverse complement strand
GCAATGTATTCTTGCTTTCACGACCAAAGCGATAGCTGCGAAGAAGGCACAGGACGTGCTGAGAAAGCGAATCTAACAGGATGTTAGTATGCAGCGTGCGCTGTTATGAGCATCTTGTATGGAATAAACGTCTGAATCAGTTTTGACAAGGCTTCAAAAAAATTACACTCACCGCTTGTAAAGCGGTACTAAAATGTCAAAGAATGTTGTTATTCAAAAATACTACCAACACCATCGTGAAGAGATCTTTCATTTTCTTTCGTAAAGCCCTATTAACTCACCCTCTTGGAGAATGTGTCCCTTTATAGCTTTTTCCAAGGCTCTTTTTGAAGCACCTGGCTTCAAAAAGAGTTTTAAATCGAGAGAATAAACCTTAAAGTGATAATGGTGAATACCGTGACCAATAGGTGGACAGGGGCCTCTGTAGCCAATACTCCCAAATCCATTTTTCCCCTGTACAATTTCTATTGGAATTTCAACTTCAGCTTTTTGCGGAATTGCATCTGGTATTCCATTTGTTGGTGAAATATTCCAAGCCACCCAATGCACAAACGTTCCAATTGGAGCATCTGGATCGTCCACAATGATTGCCAAACTGACAGCTTTTCCATCGAGCCCTTCGATTTTCAGAGGCGGATTCACATCTTCGCCTTCACAGGTGTATTTAGCGGGAATGAAGTTATTGTTTCCAAAAACGGATGTAATGGTAAGAGACATTTTTCCTCCCCTCCTCTTTCACAAAACAAAATGTGATGAACATATGATCATTTTATCACTTTTTAGGAAAGTAAGATAAAGTAAGATATAATTTTTCATATAAACATTTTTTAGGAATGCGAAAATGGAGATGATGAGATGTCTTCAATTCTTGAGATAATAGGGCCCTCCATGATAGGTCCATCAAGCTCACATACTCTTGGAGCCATGAGAATTTCGAAATTTGCCTATAATCTCGTTGGTTCTACCCCACAAAAAGCGATTTTTTACCTTCACGGCTCATTTCAAGACACCTACATAGGTCACGGGACAGGGCTCGCACTCATAGCCGGACTTTGTGGAATACCGACAGATGATCCCAGGGTTTCAAAGGCGAATGAAATTGCAAAGCACATTGGTTTCGAATACGAATTTAAATCTGTAGATCTTGGAAATGTGCATCCAAACACGGTAAAGATCGTGACATACAAAGATAACGTACATCATGAAATTGTGGGTTCTTCAATAGGTGCTGGAAGAATAGTCATAATTTCTATAGACTCGGTGGAATGTGAACTCGATGGAGAATATCCAACACTGTTAATAGAAAACAAAGATGTACCCGGAGCTTTAAGTTCAATAATAAGAATAATCTCTATAAATGGAACCAACATAGCAAAGCTCTACTTAAACAGAGAGAGCAAATATCTAAAACTTGCAAATACGGTGGTGGAATTGGACAGCGAAGTTCCAAATTCTACGATTGAATCGTTAAAAATGCTCGATGTAGTTAAGACTGTGATGTACGTTAAACCAATATAAAGGGGTAAAAATATGAATGTGAACAGCTTTTCTGAACTCGTTGAAATTGCTGAAAAAACAAATGTTTCACTTGATAAAGTCGTACTTCATTGGGAAATGTTAGATACCGGCGAGGCACCTGAAAAAATTATCGAAGAGACATCCAAATTGTTGGCCGTTATGGAAGAAGAGTACAAATTGAATGAGGGTAAAACGTTCAAAACTCTCGTAGGTTTGACAGGGACAAATTCAAAGAAAATGCTTGACCACCTCACTAACGCACTTATAGGTAAAACGGCGTTTACGGCAGCCATGATAGCTGTTAATATGGCAGAAAGCAACGCGGCAATGGGAAGAATTGTTGCATGCCCTACGGGTGGATCAAGTGGAGTTATGCCAGGAGTGCTTTTGACATTGGAGAAAATTGGTGTTGAAAGACAAAAATTGGTTTCAGGCTTAATCGTTGCCGGTGCCATTGGTAAAATAATATCTAAAAGGGCCTCACTTTCCGGTGCAGAGTCCGGATGTCAGGCGGAAATAGGAAGTGCAACGGCCATGGCCGCCGGTGCCGCAGTGCACGCAACGGGAGGTACTCCAAAACAAGTTGCCAATGCTGCTGCTCTTTCGCTAAAATCACTTATGGGGCTGGTGTGCGATCCAGTTGGTGGATTCGTTGAAGTTCCCTGTGTGAAAAGAAACGCTTCAGGGGCGGTTATAGCGCTACTTTTTTCTGACATGGCAAAAGCTGGAGTTGAAAGCGTCATTCCTTTTGACGAGGTTGCCGAAGCCATGGGAAAAGTTGGAAGAATGATGCCAGAATCATTGCGTGAAACAGGCAAAGGGGGCATAGCCGATACCCCAACGGCAAAGATGATAGTTCAAAAGCTCTCAAACAGATTTAAGTTGTGAAGTAATATCGGAGACCTTTGCATAAACTAATTTCGTGCATTCACCACGTGTACAGATGTGGCTTTGAACTCTATGTAAATATCCATATCCGATTTTAAATTCATCTCTTTGATGGTCGATCTCGTTAAAAAAGCAACCACAACGATTCCGATGTCTATAGACACTTTCATAAAAAGGCCACGTGGAACTATTTTCAATATTCTCCCGTGAAATCTGTTTCGCGCACTCGTTTCATAAGGTTCATTCATGAGAAGGACATTTTCCGGGCGTATAAAAATTTTAACCTCGGTTCCCATCTCAAAGTTTCCAACTGCCATTATCTTGATCCCCGAAATGTCAATGACAAGCGTTCCGTTGAACCTTTTCACGACTAATCCTGTGAAAGTGTTCGTTTCTCCGAGAAAAGCCGCCACTTTTTCGGAAGAAGGTTGATAAAATATCTCTTCGGCGCTCCCTGTTTGCAATATCTTTCCGTTGTCCATGATGGCCATTTTGTCTCCTATGATGAAAGCCTCATTTTCATCGTGGGTTACAAAGATCGAAGATTTTTTGAACTTTTTCAGTATCGATCTTATTTCCATGTCTATTCTTTCTCGTTCACGTATGGATATTGCCGAAGTTGGCTCGTCCAGAAGTATAATCTCCGGATCGATGATCAGAGCCCTGGCAAAGGCAACTTTTTGCTTTTCACCGGTACTCAACATTTTTGGAAAGCGGTCGAGTAAGCTTTCGAGACCAAACATTTCAACGAGTTCCATGAATTTTTCTCTGACATTTTTGATCTTTTTGTACTTGGTACCGTAAAGAATGTTATTCCTCACATTCATGTGTGGAAACAGGGACAAGGTTTCCGAAATGAATCCAATTCCGCGCTCAAAAGGTGAAGAGTGACTAATCTCTTTCCCGTAAACAAAGATTTTCCCCGATTCCAATTTTTCAAATCCGGCGATTGTTTCCAACAGCTTGGTTTTACCAGCGCCGTTATCTCCCAAGATGACGAGGATTTCTCCCTCTTTTACAGACAAAGAAACTTTTTCTATCTTGAAATCACCGATTTTTGTGCAGATGCTATCAAGAGTTAGCGCTTCCAAATTCTATCAACCGCCACAAATCTGAAAGTCAAAAATATACCGAGGCTTATGATGAGCAAATACGCGGCAATGGCACCAGAAGTTGAGAGGTTGTATTCGTTGAAAGCCTGATATATTTTAACCGGTGCGGTCAAAGGGTAATACGCAAGTATCACGACCGCACCAAACTCGGATATGGCCCTCGCCCATGTGAGTAAGAAGCCTGAAAGAATGGAACTTTTTGCCAGAGGAAGATGAATCGTTCTGAAAATGGAGCCTGGTGATGCGCCGAGAGTTGCCGCAACTTTTTCAAAAGAAGGACTGATTTTCTTGAATCCTTCTTTTGCCGAATCTATCGTGTACGGCAACGAGACGAACAACATGGCGAGAACGATCGCCAACCTTGTACCGGTCATTTGGAATCCAAAAGCGTTGTAAAAAAAGGCACCAATGATTTCTCTCCTTCCCAGTACAAACAGAAGCGCGATTCCAACGACTGTATGTGGTATGGAAAGCGGAACATCGACAATGGTTTCAACAAGGCTTTCCAACTTCCCAAATCGCTTCTTTGAAAGCAAAAAAGCCATCGGCACTCCAAAGACCAAAGCAATAATGGCCGTTAAAAACGAAAGAGAAATGCTGTTCCAAATCGAAACAAGAACAGATCTCTCAGCTATCACCGAGACCGTTTTCGGATTTATGAAAAAGATCAATCTCACCAACGGAAGCAAGATAAAGATCATGATCAATGCAGCCAGTACAAAAAAGATCGTGTAAAGTGTGCGTGCTTTCATTTAGCCAAAAAAGGTCGAAGCTGAGTGGGGATGGTTTTTGTTTCACCCAAAATAACAGCCGGTACTATTGGTGGTTGTCCGCTTGCCTTTAAAATATCTTGCCCATCTTTTGAAAGCACGAATTTCAAAAATTTTATCGCCATGGTTTTGTGCAATGCCTTCTTGGGAATGGATATTCCGTAGATAATCGGAGACCCCTTTACCATTCTCCCACTGACAAGTTTGTATGAAGCTTTAGCGTATGCTTTGGCATCTTTGGGATTTCCAAAATTTATCTCCCCTGGAAGTTTCACATATTTGAGGCCATACTGTTTCGCAATGGAAAGATATTCGAAGGCATAATCCACCTCTCCGGATTTTAGATAAGCGATCAGATCTTCAGCTTTTGGCTTTATGTTGTTTTTGTTCACGGAAGAAAGTAGCTCTTTTTGCAAATTTGGCACGTGATAATACGAGTTAGCAAGTTCCATGAGCATCACGGCCGTGTATCCACCTGGATCAATATTGGGATCACCGTATCCCCATTCGACTCCCTTCTTCTGAAGTATTTCATACCAATTATTTGCGTTGATTTCCTTTGCGTACTTACTCAACGACGTGTAGGCGAGTACTTCCTGATTTGTGGAAAATTGAATGTACCACTTGACGTATTTTGGGAACAAGTACTTTGAGAACAACGAATAATCTGACAAAACAACCACATCGGGTATTTGATCGAGTTCGGTAATAACTTTTACGATTTTTACGCTTCCAAAAGCTTTGTTTTGAAAGTAAACATCATCGTGGTATTTTTTGTTGAACGCTCTTTCGAGTCGAAGGAACGGCTTTGCCATGCTGCCAGCTTCCATTATCACGAGAGTGGATGCGATCGAAATTACAAACACGAGAGAGAGAATCATGGTTAAAACGATAAATGTTCTAAAATTCATAAAATCACCTCCGGAAAGTTGTTGATGTTTGAAGTCATCCAATCGTTTTGTCATTATACCTCATTGAAATTCAATTAGACAAATTTGGTCTTGTTTTAGTTAATTCATTCACAAAAGTACACTTCTTGATTCATCGTTGTTCCACATTCAAAACTAAAGTAGTGACACTTTGTGGATCGAACGCGAAACTTTTTAAAAGATGACCGTGGGAGATCATTTTTAAATTTTTGGTTTTGTTCGTTCGAAAAGCCGAAAAAACGTTGACTTTAAAATCGTTCCTGACGTCAATATTTGCTTTTACAGTTTCATTCCCATCGTTTATAACGACGATGACGATTTTGTCTTTTGATGAATTCGCAAATGACACCGTTTTAAGAGCTTTGGAGTCAGTTTCGTCTTCAACTCTCACAAAGCCAGGACGTACAAATCTGCTGAAATTTCCAAAAACCCACAGTCTTTTGGAAACTATCAAACTGGTAGATTCTTTCTTCCCTTCCTTGAAATTGACATAAAGCAAGCCATCATGGTAGTTGTATTTCGATACTGCCAACCACCATTGCCAAGAGACCACATTACCCACCGTGAGATCTTCGTATATAGTTTTAGCCATATTAAGTGCGCTTTCCATTCCCAACCCTCGTGATCCACCAATCAATTGGCAATATTCGCTCATTCCTATTTTTTTATCAGGAAAGTGCATTTTCAACCAATCGTAAAAGATCTTTTTTGCACTCAAACCAGACCAGTACGAGTGAAGCCAAAAAACAGCCACGTTTTTGTCAATTGTGGGATTCCCAAACAAAGCGTTGGCATATGGAATCGACAAAATCCAATTGGCTGATTCCGGTACTTCGAGTTTTACGTTTAAATTATTCTCCTTTATCTTGGACAAGAGCAAAAGTGATAGTTTTACAACTTGTTGCGGTGAGTAGTGGCAACTTTCCTGAGTTTTTCCAAACATTCCCCAATTCCACTGAGGCTCGTTTACCGGGCTCAGCCATTTAATCGGAAATCCCATATCGATGAAGTGCTTAACGATTTTCACAAGATAGGCGGCAAAAGCGTCGTACATATCCGGCTTTAAATTCGATCCACCGTTTGTTCCCCCAGCTACACTGCCATTTATGGTCATCCATGCCGGTGGGCTGTAAGCCATCAACACGATCGAGTCAACACCCTCTTTTACGGCTTTGCTCATAATTTCCACTCCGCTTTTATCTGCATTCCAATTCCATTTTCCGGGTCGTGGCTCAAAAGTATGCGATCTGCGCCATGGATCTTTTATGAGCTTACCATCACCGGCACCTATGTAATACCTGTAAATCGATAGTCCTATACCGTCTTTCCTGTTGAAGAGCAATTTCACGATTTTGTTAACGGTCGGCGTACCCCAATTTTCGGCATACTGCGCCCACCACGCTCCTGACACACCAAATCCCACGATAGTTTGTTTTGTATCTTTTGGCCAAACAACAATCTCAACTGGATTCGCATTCAGTGCGTACATCTCAGTAGAAAGACCAAGGAGGAGCAGTGCTGTAAAAACAAAAGAAATTTTCACTGTATTTCTCATATCTTCATCCCCTTGAATAAATTTTGGGGCGAATAAACCTTTGTAGCTCGAGTGCAAACCAAAAAGTTATCAAAGTATATCATTTTAAAAGATTATAAATCATAGATGAGAAATACCCAACATTAGCAGTCCGGTTTATGTGTTAAAATGTAAACAACGATGCTGTTAGAAGTGCTCGAAGGGACGTGATTTTATGAATGAAAATCATTTTACAAAACACAGATACCACAACCAAAAGATCAGAGAGTCAATATCTGAAGAGATTTTGAAAGCCATGTCGCTCACGAAAGAGGACATTGTCTTTGATATCGGTTCCGGCGATGGATTTTACTCCTCACTGTTTGCAAAGAAAGCAAAAAAAGTTATCGCGATTGAGGCGTACAAAATGAATTTTGAAGATCCTAATTACTCTGAGTCCAATATTGAAAGGATCGATCAAGACGTCTGCGAATGGATAAAAGTAAATGATTTTTCAGAGGCGACACACGTTTTTTTCTCTAATTCTTTTCACGACCTGGGATGCCAAAGGGTTCTGTTGGAAAAAATTTCAAAAACGATCTGTGAGGGTGGTCATATTGATTTCGTGGAGTTTAATCTCAAAGCCAACTTTGGACCCCCAAAAAGTATAAGGTTACCAATAAACGTGCTGAAACCGATGGTGGAATCTTATGGCTTCAAGAAAGTAAAGAGCGTAGATTTTGAGAATCACTATTTTATCTCTTTTGTAAAGGTCTAAAAAGTTGCGATTTGCAGTGTGTTTACCACAAATTGAGTTGCCTGAAAAGGGTGGATGATACGAATTTCAAATACTGAAGAAAAAATTTATCAAAATACAAAGCTCCAAATAATATTTTCTGTCACACTCATGTCGGTTCTTGCCGTTTCAAGTGTATCTCCTATCTTTCCAGAAGTTCAGAAATATTTCAACGTTTCGCCAGAAGAAGTTGGCCTGCTTGTAACTCTATTCACACTTCCGGGGATTTTTTTTACACCGTTTTTCGGAATTCTTGCCGACAGGTTTGGAAGAAAAGCAGTTTTGATTCCATCACTTCTGCTTTTTGGAATTGCTGGAGGAACAATGGGACTGACTTTTAACTTTACGCTCCTTCTAATTTTGAGATTTTTGCAAGGTGTGGGTGGTGCTTCTCTCGGTTCGTTAAATATCACGCTGATCGGAGATATTTTCTCAGATGTTTCCAAAAGGAGCACTGCTATGGGTTACAACGCAAGCGTACTTTCAGTGGGAACGGCGTTTTATCCATTTATAGGTGGTTCTCTTGGAATTTTAGGTTGGAACTATCCATTTCTTCTTCCATTCGTTGCGATCCCGGTTGGAATCATCACTCTTTTCTGGTTTAAAGAGCCTGAAATCACGAGAAACAGAAGTGCCGCTGACTATTTCAAAAAAATATTTCAAGGTTTGAGGGATAAAAGAATTCTCTGGATCTTTTTCATAAGCATGATGACCTTTACTTTCTTTTACGGATCGTACTTAACCTATTTCCCTTTTTTCATGTCACACTCGTTTAAAATCAACACTTTCATAATCGGAATTTTTCTCTCGTCGATGTCAATATCAGTGGCAATAACTTCTTCGCAGTTTGGCAAATTGTCATCAAAGATGTCTCAACAATTTATGATAAAGATCGCTTTTGCGCTTTACGGATTGTCACTTTTTATAATTCCGCTAATTCACGACGTGTGGTTTCTCTTTTTGGCAACCACACTTTTTGGTTTTGCCCAAGGGATGAACATTCCAAGCATCCAACTTCTCCTTGTTCGATTTTCTCCACCACAACAAAGAGCGGCTTTCATGTCACTTAACGGAATGTCACTGAGGCTCGGACAAACAATAGGCCCTCTCATTATGGGTATCTTTTTCTCGACGTTGGGAATAACGTGGGTTTTTTGGGCTGGTGCAGCGCTTGCAGTTGGATTTTCCATCGCCTTTTCCGTTTTCGGATTCTAAATCAATCCGATCAAAAATTAATGCTGGTTTATGATTTTCAAGATCTCGTCTTTCACTTTCTTTGGGTTTTTCACACCGTATATGACCATTGATGGATCGGAAGTTATCGGAATGTTGCGGCTTTTTCCGGCTCCAACAAATCCTCCCAATCCCCCTTTTTCCGCCATTCCTCCACCAAAAACCGTGTCCGATCCCATGCCCATTCCAGCTGCGGTTATTGGAACTATCGTTCCTATCCCAAAAATCCTTTGAAAAAGTCCCCTGTGCATTTCTAGATCCGTCAGCTGTCTCAACAATATCGTCCTGTCATTTCTGGAAAAAAGGCCGGATTTTAAGATTATGCCGTTTTCGTTTATCTCATATGAAAAGCTCAATCGGTATAATTGTGTGAAAATTATCCCCAAGATAGAGACAATGATATAAATCTTTATTTCAGAAGAATTCTGAAGCCATTTGAGAACTTCTTGATAAAAATGATCGGAAGAAAGAGACAAAAGTTTATCATAAACAAATTTAAACTGTGGAGCAAAAGATAGAAGATCAAGAAGCCCTATCCAAAAAAACCATCCAAATTTTACCCTTTTAAAAGAAAGGATCAAGGCGGGCAATAATGTCATGAAAATCCAAATGGCAATATACCATCCAAATGCCACTTCATTGATAAGCCATATAGAAAATAATGAGAACACAAAAAAATATGTGAAAATAAAGTATCTCAAAACAAAAGAAATTGCGCTTGGCTTTATTTTCATTTCTTAGCTCCCCAAGTTCACGTTGAGTATAAAAAACAAAATCACTTATTTTTTTGAGCTGCTACAAAGTTAGAATGTGTGAACAAAGCTCACTTTTCTATTATAACACTCCAGATACATATGATAATAACAAAATTAACGAAAATCCAAAAGAGGCACTTGAAAAAATCTCATATACCTCCAATCTTTTTCAAAACGGTGTATTTCACAACGTCGTTTATCAAAAGAGAAAAAACGAAAGAATATGCGATAACAAAAACCACTTCAACAAAAGGTATGGGCTTGAGACCAGGCATACCAAACGTGGTGAGAAGTGCAACGGCTACCATATCTATGGAGATAGAAAGCGTCAACATCTTACTTGGTTTTGATTTTAAAAAACGTCCTCTTTCTCTTACCAAGAAAACCGTAAACATTCCCGAGTAGAACAATATCGCAAAGGTAAACGTGTGCAATGATCCCATGTTGTTAAAAAGATTGAAAAAATGAGCTCCCAAGTAAAGCAAACCCAGCGATTCAAAAACTGTCATTACTCCAAGAAGCATGGCAACTCCAACCAATCCATTTATGTTCCATGTATCTGGCTTTTTAGACCATCTCACGTTGTCAGTGGAAAGGGAAAGAGTTACAAAATCTATAACAAAGAGAAGTAAAATCACGTCAAAAGCCGAAACGATGTATCGCCCTGTCAAAAGGAAAGCCAGCGAAACAAAAACGACGATTTGAAATGTTTTTATCACTTTGTTGAAAATCCAGGTCAAGATCCTTTGATATATCATCCTACCAACTTTTACAAGATCGACGATGTTGGAAAGTCCCTCATTTGTCAAAACGGCACTTGCAGCACTTTTGGCAACATCCGTGGCATTACTTACCGCTATGCCAACCTCTGCTTGCTTTAAAGCAGGGGCATCGTTTACACCATCTCCCGTCATCCCAACAATTCGTTTTCCACTTTGGAGTATCTTTACTATTGAGTATTTATCTTGAGGATAAACTTCGGCAAAAACGTCACTCCTTTCAGCTATCTTATAAGCAACATTTTGTCCCTTTTTGATCGCCAATTTCAACTCTTCGGCTGCCGTTGTGGAACTTCCCAACCCGACCTGCTTTGCAACCTCTTTCGCTATTGGAGTCGCATCTCCAGTTATCATTTTCACAGATATGCCAAGCTCTTTTAGTTCATTTATCAATTTTTTAGAATCTGGCCTTGGCTTATCGTAAAGTGCCACTACACCTAATATTTTTGGAGTTTCCGAAACTTTTCCAGATGCCACTGCCATTGTCCTATAGCCTTTGAGTGCAAAATCGTGTATCCTTTCTTCAAGTTTTTTGACACTCTCATCATCTATTTCAGAGAGTTGAAATATGGTGTTAACGGCCCCCTTCATGACACGAATTTTTTCATTTCCTACTGAAATCAAAGCTTCAGTTCGTCTCGTTTTTGGATCAAAGGGTACGAATTCTTCCTGTATTTTCCCTTCCACTGAAAGATTTTTCATCCGGGCCATCTCGAGGAAAGCAAGATCTATTGGATCGTGATTTGCTTCTTGAGAAGCGAGGGCTCCATTGAGAATTACGTCATCTTCGGTGAATCCGTTCATAGGCAACACTGTCACTATTGAAAGTTTGTTCATCGTTATGGTACCAGTTTTATCGGCACAAAGTGTGTTCATAGAAGCTGCATCTTCTGAAGCGTTTAATCTTGTGATCAAAACACCTCTTTTGACAAGTTCCATCGAACCAAGTGCCATACTTATGGTAAACATCGCCGGAAGGGCAACTGGAATAGCCGAAACGAGTAAAACCAAGATCAACGGGAGAATTTCCACAAAAGGAGTACCTTGAAACTGTGATAAAACAACGGTGGCAGCGAGAAAACCAACAACTATTATGAGTAACCATCTCACGACCTTTGAGATGACTTCTTCAGTGTGAAGTTTTGGCTTTGCACTCTGTACAAGCTCCGTCGCTTTCCCAAAATATGTTTTAGAACCTGTCAAAACCACTACTGCAGACGCTTCTCCAATTTTAACCGTTGAACCAGAAAAGAGCATGTCGTTTTCACCTTTTTCGACAGAAAGTGATTCTCCCGTCAACGCAGATTGATCGACTTCAAGATCCCCGTCGAAGATTTTCAGATCAGCCGGTACAAAGTCTCCAGCCCTTACTCTAACGATATCTCCGGGAACCAACTCTTTTGATGGAACTATTTTCCACTTTGAATCTCTGAGCACCCTCGCGTTGATATGTAACTTCTTTTTGAGCATCTCAACGGCATTTGAAGCTTTTCTCTCTTGGGAAAAGCCAAGAATCGCGTTTAACAGCAAAAGAGCTCCCACCACGTACATGTCAATGTATTTACCAAGCATCCAAGACAGCGCAATGGTCAATTCAAGCATCCATGGAGTAAGTCCCCAAAATTTCTCTAAAAACTTTATGACTGGACTGCGCTTCTTTTCCGAAACCTCATTGTAACCGTATCTTTTTTGTCTTGAAGCACATTCTCTTTCTGAAAGTCCAGTTTGAAGATTTGCTTCGAGTAATTTGGCAATCGTTTTCGTATCAACCTTTTGGTAATCGACTTCTTCTTTTGGAATTTTTACGGTATTTTTCTCTCTTTCCACGTGATCACCTTTTCATTAAGAATCAGATCGTAAAATGAGCAATTTTTTCAAAAAAGTAAGGATGAATTGCTTTCAACACAACATCCATTATATTATAGATCTCGATTGTTAATTTGGAACTTCGTTGATTTAGCATCTCATGTAATGAGGAAGAAACCCAATTGAGTATAATAACATGATCCGAATCTTCAAGAGATGGCACCAGATGTTGTCATACGAGGTTATCTGAATTTTTGGAGTTTCTTCTGTGCTGTAAAAACGACAATTTTCAGCAAATTAAGCTAAAGCGGCAGAGTTTTTCATTTGTTCTCACACCTTTTTGAAAATGTTAACCACATTCACATAGCCGATGTGACTTCAAGGAGGCAAAAACGATGAATATAGGCACAAGTGGATTTTCTTTTAAAGACTGGGTTGGTACTGTGTATCCATCAGATACGAAAAGAACTGAGATGTTCAATCGGTACGTTGAACTTGGACTCAATGCGGTGGAATTGAACTTCACTTATTATTCAATCCCACACTTTAAAACGATTGAGTCATTGGTTGGGCGTTCTCCGAAAAACTTTATGTTTTCAGTAAAGTTGAACAAAAAATTTACCCATGAAATTTGGAAGGGAGATGTTGATGGACTTGATGAGTTATCGCACAGATTTCATGAAGGACTTTATCCACTAACGAACGAACACAAGCTTGGAGCTATCATTGCTCAATTTCCATATTCTTTTAAGAACGAACCTCGTTTCGTGGATTACGTTAAAAAACTGCACGATTTTTTTGGTGATGTGTTGGTGGTGGAATTCCGGAATTACACTTGGAACAAAAAAGAACTGCTTGAAGAGTTTGCAAAAGAAGGTGTTTCTGTGGCTGGCGTTGACGTGCCACCGCTAAAAGAATTGTTCAGAAACGATAAGCCTCTCGGTCCAATCTCTTATTTCAGATTTCATGGGAGAAACGCCAATTGGTTCAACTTTAGGAGATACGACTATCTTTACAGCCACGCTGAGATCGATCATTTGGCAAGTCTAACGAGTGAGGTAAAAGAACCTATCTTTGTTTTCTTTAACAATTCTTACAATGGGCAGGCCGTTCAAAACGCGCTGGAATTGATGAAAAAAGTATCACAAAAGATTTGAAATAAGGATTGTGTCTTTTTTGGATCTCTTCGAGATAGTGTGGATAGTATTTTTTGAATAACACACTCTTTGACATTTTAGTACCGCTTTACAAGCGGTGAGTGTAATCTTTTTGAAGCCTTGTCAAAACTGATTCAGACGTTTGTTCCATACAAGATGCTCATAACAGAGCACGCTGCATACTAACATCCTGTTAGATTCGCTTTCTCGGCACATCCTGTGCCT
>WFSH01000075.1 GCA_015486145.1 Mesoaciditogaceae bacterium | reverse complement strand
TCCATAATTGTTATTATCCTGTCTGTTATGTATTCGATTCGGGGAGGATTTAAAAAGAAAAAAGTCAGCGAGGCAAATTTTTGACCGTGTTTTTGTTTCAAAGAGTTTTTTCTCTTTTTGTGAATTTCCTGAATGTGATTATGTGGCACAAAATGTTTTTCCCACTTTTATGTTTGAAGTTGGAGCTGAGAGGTAATCCAAAATATTGACATTAAAAAAAATGAATAGTAAAATATTGATTAGAGTTAAATCGAAAATCATTTAATATTCCTACATTCAAATCCATTATGCGTTTTTCTATAATGATTTAGCAAAAGATTAATGATTTTAAGCTTTTAGGTGCCTTTTAAATTAAAGGCAAATTTTGTCCTAAGGGGGAATAAGTATGAAAAACGGTAAAGTAGTTTTAATCGTTTTACTTCTTATGGCACTATTGGCGATAATTTCGTTTGCCAACCATGAAGTTTCAAGCTTTCAAGTTACTTTGCCACCGGGTGGATTTTATGCTTTCTCTTACAATGCAGCGTCTGGCTTACTTTCTATACCGTCAACTGGTGTGAACTTTCTGCCTTCTTGCGCAAGAATGGCACTTAAAATTACTCCTCCACTTTGGAGAGACAAACTTGCTGAGACGTTTCATCTTTTAATGGAATCGGATGTGAATGTCGGAAAAAACAGTTTTCCAGCGTTTGCTGATCTAAATGGAGATGGATTAGTTGACATGGTGGTAGGAAGTCGTACTAATGGCATAGAGATTTTTTACAATGAGGGAAGCAAATTTAATCCAGTTTGGGTTAAAGAAAATACTTCTGATTTTTTTGCCAAAACACCTTCTGGTACCGATCTGGCAGTGGCACTTGGAGATATTAATGGTGACGGACTAACGGATTTAGTTACTGTTGATGAAGCGGGGAAAATATCATTTTATATCAACAAAGGAACAAAAAATAAACCTTATTGGGTGCTTTCAAATTACACAATCAAGAGAATTGGCAAGAACGATGTTCCGAGATTAATTGACTTAAACGGTAATGGTCGTAAAGATTTGGTATTAGGTGGTGGGAATGGTCAGATATATTTCTATGCTAATGAAGCTACATCAACTAAACTTGGGTTTGAATTTGTACCTCAAAAAAGTGGAGAGGCTGGCTACGACGGTTTCTTTAGCAAATGGCCAAAACCAAACGGTACGACAGGGATAATGGTTGGAAACAAGTTAGCTCCAGCATTTGGAGATCTAAGTGGCAACGGGCTTCCGGATATGATCGTAGGCAACGGAAGTGGTAGGCTTTTCTATTTTGAGAATATAGGAACCAAAAAAGACCCAATATGGAAACAGGTGAATATCCCCACTCTTGATAGCATAAAAATTCCCGGCAGGGCTGTACCTTATATTGTTAACTTGAATGGGGATTCACGGCCAGATCTTGTGATTGGATCTTCTGATGGTAAAGTTTATTATGCATTCAACGTTGGCTCTAACTCCACTCCTGCTTTTAGAATTTGGAAATCCGGTGCGAGTAGTAGCTGGATGGGAGAATATATGTGGAGTAGTGCATACTGGAAGGATCTGAATAACTTTACATATGTTAATCCGTCTGATAAATATGTGAAAGACTATGCCAACCTAATACTTTCAACCAAACCTGAATATGTTGATGAAGTTTCTTATATTATCGCAAATTCTTTTCCAAAGAATCTTGAGAAAATGGATAATAAGGGATTAACAGGGATCTACGAAAGAATTCCAGAAGCAATATCTAAGAATGCTTCAGAACTAAAATACGTTAAGATTGTCAATCAAGGAATTTATACAACGTTGAAATATCGTTCCAAAGATGGAAAATGGTTGATTCTTCCGAAAGAAATCTATTATAAATATGTGATCATGCCTGATCGCTACATGTTCTTTTTCCCTGGAACTTCTCCAACATACAAAGGAAAGATATTCAGCGAATACTTGCCATACAATAAGATGTATGGTAAGAGTCTTATATCTGTAGTAAAAGATGCCACAAACGTCACAGCAGCTGTCCATGATATCGCAAGATGGTTGGTAGATTTGGGAGCAAAGTGGCACACTGGACCTAAACCTCGTGGTTGGTACAACATTTATCGTAATCTCCTAAACAAAAAAGCGGGCATATGGTGTGGAGAATTTTCAATAATAGTTGAAGCAATGGGCAGATCGGTTCTGATCCCTACGACCATTATAGTAGATCTTGGTGAAGATCACCAATTCAATCAATATTATGATAATGGTTGGAACCATTGGGACCAATCTTCTATGAATAAGAAAAATTGGAGAACATACATAGGAAACAAAAACCTTCCAAAAACATGGTACGGTTATTATAAAGGTCATTTTTCCTGGCCAATGGAATGGGAACAAGATGGAAGATATGACTATGTTCACCATACTAATGTTCTTTACAAGGCAACAAATTTAACCGCATCCATAAGTGTCAAGGTTACTGATGCAAAAGGAGTACCAATAGATGGAGCACAAATTGTGGTATGGAGTCATTGGCCTCTTAAACACCATTACGATAACATGCCATATCCTGCTGCTATTACTTATACTGATCAAAATGGTGAAGCAAGGATTAACGATTTAGCCATTAGAACTTACACAATCAGTATTGTGACGCCTGTGGGAGTGAAATATATTACCACAAAACTTGACAAACATGCTATGTATAGCTTCAATGTCAAAATGAATGAACCACTTCCGATCTACGAACCGAATTATGTTCTTCCAATGACACCATTTAGCACAAATGGGCTAAATGTTAGAGTTCTTAATGCTGTACAAAAAACAATAAATTGGCTGTACACCGGGGGAGTAATTTATAGGGAATATAAGAATGGCAAAGTAAAAGTGTACGTCGTAAACAAAGAAAATTACGAAAGATTCTTGAAAGGTGAGAAGTTTGAGGCTTACAGTGCATCTGATATTCATTCCGGAATTGCAAAACTTCCTCCAAATGTTTACGTAATATTATCTAATCTTGAATCAGCTCACACATACGTAAAAGTTAATGTGTCGCTTGATAAGCATTGAGCAAAAATCGGATAGATCTCTGGGAGGCATATATATGCCTCCCTTTTTAGAAAAATGCATTCGTTCTTCTTGCTTTGGAGCTCATTTTGTAAAGTTATTTTTCTGGCAATTAGCTCATGCGTCTTTTTTGTGCGGGTAAAAAAGGGATGGATGATATAATTCAACATCTCAAAAACATACTTAATATAGGGGTGTTGAATGTGAACAGCAAGCAGTTGTTTCAAATGGCATTACAGATTGAGAAACCATGCTTCATTGAAAAGATAGAATTTGACGAATCCAAAACATTGCATATCTACATGAAATACGAACGTTTGTCCAAATTTCCTTGTCCTGTATGTGGCACACCTTCTCCAGTTTACGATTCAACAGAAAGAACATGGAGACATCTGAATTTCTTTCAGTACGAGACGTATATCCATGCTCCTATTCCAAGGGTAAAATGTCCAAAAGATGGTATCAAAGTGAAAGAAGTAAGCATGGACATGAGCAAATCTTTTCAAAAAGGTGCGAAAGGGCGATTTGAAAAAGCCAAGATCATGTTTGACCATTTTCATGTAACCAAGATACTCAAGAAAGCGTTGGATGACACAAGAAAGAGCGAAATGGCTGAACATGGCCGATTGCTCAAGAAGAGCAAATACGTCATACTAAAACGCCCTGAGAATCTTAGAGAGAGTGAAAAGGAGAAATTGAACATGATTCTTTCTTCAGAGAGTAAAATTGCTCAGGTTTACAAGTTGATTGCACTTTTTGAGAACATCTGGAAATATTCAAGAAAAGCATGGGCTGGATTGTATTTCTCAAGATGGTACGAACTCGTTCAAGAAAGTGGAATAGAACAACTGAAAAAAGCTGCTGATAGCATTAAAAGACATATCCATGGAATATTAGATGCGATAGTTTCAAATAGGAACAACGCATTTCTTGAAGGATTGAACAACAAGATTCGCACGGCTATGAGACGTGCTTTTGGATTCAAGAAATTGGAAAATCTTATGGCGATAATTTATCTGATTGCCAATGACCAGGTTTCTGAATTCTTACCCACACTATTATGAAGAGAACCATTTGAGTTTTTCTGAAGAGGGATGATTCTTTTAGGATTTAACAGCGTTCTTACATATATTTTTAGCTGTTAAAATTAACAACTTCGAATGAACAAGGGAGGAGATTTCATGAAAAAAAGAGTATTCACCATTCTTGCGCTTTTTCTGCTTTTCGTAGCTTACTCGATTGGCTTTTCAAAAACAATGATATGTGATATCACCTCGCAATATAGCGCGGCTCAGAACGTGTTCAAAGAGACAACAGGAGTAAATGACTTCGCTTCAAAATTCGGAATCAATTTGATCGATCAACGTGTCTTGTGGATTACCAACTCAAATACAGATTGGCAAGGATATCTTGTAGAAATTCCAGCAAAGAGTGATTTCCCCAGTGTTGAAGACGTTAAAAATTTTTTGAATGATTTTACAGTTATAGATGTGAAGACTGGCAAGTCAGTTCACAGTCAATACGCCGTATTTCTTTCAAATTTATTTTATCTTTTCAACTCTAGGATTTTCTTTGGAAAAAACGGAGAGATATCTATCTATTACAATCCATCACCATCGTTGATATCTCAAAGCGCAGAAAATTGGAAAGAGATGCTTAAAGATTACAAAAACTACAAAGAAATAGCTAACACACTTTCAAAGACTTCCAACATTTTGAGATGGTTAGGTTTTACACAAGAGAGTCTGAATGTGACGTTTTCATTGTTGACGGGAACATTTGATATAGGATCAGTAGCGTTGGATATTAGTGAATTAGGTCTAACAGAAGCTCAATACCACGTCTTGACCAAAGCCATGGACGAGTTGAATTACAACATCTCTCATAATAGCGATGTGTTAAAAGAAGTGGGCGCTCTCTCTGGTGATTTAGATACAGTAAAAAGCATTATGGGAGTAGGATCAAGTTTGAATAAAGGAAAAAGCCTTTTAGATATTTATGATGGATTGAAGGGTTATTTCATAAAACGAGATTTAACCTTAGCCTTTGGAAACAAGTGGATTAAATCCGTGAATAATTACATAGGAAAGGGAGGATTTCTCACGGAGAAAGCAAGAGAAGCCCTTAAATCATCTAATAATCTTTTGAAGGGAGCTATGGGGGCAATTTCTGGTTTGATAAAGACAAATACGTCAGGTGCGATAATAAATGGAGCGAAGATGTCACTTGACATAAGGGTGATGCTTTATTTGATAGATAACTTAGAGGAAACGTTGAGCGAGATAGCACCCGTTACCTCATCTGAAATGAACCAAAAGGGTCTGAACAAGAAAGACTGCTTGGATGAAAAAGAACTGGAAGAATTCACCACAAAATTCGTTGAGTTTGAGGTGCTTAATTCGGTGTTCTTAAATGAGATGAGTAAATATGACAATGCGGAAGGGATAAGCTCGATACAGAGATTCATGTCACTTTTTGATTTTAAACACAAACAAAGAGAAAAAAGATTGGAAAAACTTTCAACCGAGTCGGTTGAAACTGTAAGAATATTTGAAGCTGCTCTTGAAAAAGAAACGACAGGGTTCCAAGTGCATAAAAAACTTCCCGAAAAGAAAAAAGTAAATACTCAGATACCTGCATTTTTTGATGATTTCTCCAACGGTATGTCAGCGCTTAGATTGTTTGGTTCCCCTCAACCACAAATAGTAAATGTTCATGGAAAAACCAACGTTTTTGATAATATGGGTGACAGTTGGTGTGAAAGTGGTGCCATAACAAACCAAAAATTCGATTTTTCAAAAGGGGGAACTATTTTGTCGGAAATTTATCTCGAAGCGGACAATATAAATGGCTGTTGGGTTCAGATAACTTTAGGACTTTCAAATGGAGAATTATGCACTTCAGGAGATTGTGCTAACGATGAAATGCAGCATTGGACTACAGCTACTTTTGGTATGGTTGGATATGCATGTGGAGGACCAGCACCTGGACACTCGTATATTGGTGCAACGGGATTAAGTTGGTATAGATTCAATGCAGATGCCTATACGAATGGATGGCATATTTTAAAATCCGTAATAGAACCAAGTGGTTTTGTAAAAGTATATATAGATAACACATATGTTGGAGAAACCTCAGAAGCCATTCCGGCTAATTTGCTGAGTAACTCTTATTTGTACGTTGGAGGACGTTCTTCTGGATATGGAGGAAAGGCCTATATCAAATGGGTTAAAGTGGATCTTAATCATTGAAGCCGTGTAGTGTGTATCTCAAATTCTTGTGCGTTTGCTCTTTTTACAAGAAAAAGCAGAAATGTGAGCCCGGGCCATTAGGTCCGGTTTTTCATTCCATCTTTCACCTTCTCTATCGCTCACTCACGGACATTATCTAAGAAACCACTCTACTTATGACACATGTGGTCAGGCACCTATATATTTTTTGACTTTTTAATTTCTTTTGTGCTAAAATTGAATAAATTGGGGGTAACTCTTTTTTTATTCATCGTTTTGCATTCGTTCATTCCAAAATAAAAGAAGACTTGCATTTTTTCATTTCGTAATCCCACATAATTTTCTTCTCAACTCCCACACATTTCTAAAAGGGGGAATTTCTGATCATGAAAAAATATCGTTTTTTGGCATTAACGCTAAGCGTGTCGTTACTCGTGATGGTATTGGCATTATCGGGTTGTTTCATGTTCAAACCGGCAGCACCTTCCAATCTTACGGCTACTGCATTAAGCGCTTCATCCGTTGAACTATCATGGAGTGGGAATGGAGAAAGCTTTATCATATACAGGAGTGTGGGGAATCTAAATAATTTCACCCAATTGACAACTGTGAAGACAAAGTCGTATATAGATAAATCACTTACACCTGACACCACTTATTATTATGAAGTAAAAGCAAAGAATGGCTTTGGAATATCTGACCCATCCAACATAGCATCTGCCAAGACGTTGCCTCTTCCTCCGAATGCTCCTTACTTAAAAATCACTT
>WFSH01000074.1 GCA_015486145.1 Mesoaciditogaceae bacterium | reverse complement strand
CTTTTAGTTTGTTGAGAACAAGGGTCGTCAACGCCTCACCTTCGACATCCTCCGCTATAACGAGTAGAGGTTTCCCAGTTTGTGCAACTTTCTCCAGAACGGAAACCAAGGGCTTAACAGCACTGATTTTTTTATCGGTGATGAGTATGTATGGCTCGGAAAGCACCGCTTCCATTTTTTCCGCATCGGTGACAAAGTACGGTGAAATGTATCCTCGATCAAACTGCATACCTTCGGTGAATTCCACATAAGTTTCCATGGTTTTGGAGTCTTCCACAGTGATAACTCCATATTCTCCCACTTTGTCCATGGCTTCAGCGATCAACTCACCGACTTCTTCGTTGTTGGCACTTATCGAAGCTACATGGGCAATGTCACCTCTTCCATTGAGTTTCTTGCTGAGTTTCTTTATTTCCTCAACGGCCTTTTGAGTGGCTTCTTGTATTCCCACTCGCATGGGCATTGGATTTGCTCCAGCCGTTATGTTTTTCATTCCTTCCTTGATCATAGATTCAGCCAAGATGGTGGCGGTAGTCGTACCATCACCGGCAACGTCGTTTGTTTTGGTGGCAACTTCTTTTACAAGTTGTGCCCCAAGATTTTCAAATTTGTCTTCAAGCTCTATTTCCTTTGCTATTGAAACTCCATCATTGGTTATTGTCGGTGAACCAAAGCTTTTTTCAAGAACAACATTCCTGCCTCTTGGCCCAAGCGTGATCTTAACCGCGCTTGCAAGTTTCTCGACACCTTTAAGTAGAGATTGTGCCGCTTCTTCATCAAATTTTAAGAGTTTTGGCATATCCTTTCCCTCCTTTACTCCTCAATCTTGGCAAGGATATCGCTCCAGTCAATTATCACGTAATCCTCGTCATCCATCTTAATTTCATTTCCAGAGTACTTGGCAAAAATGACCTTGTCTCCGACCTTAACACTAATTTCATCGCTGGTCCCGATTTCGATGACTTCCGCCTTCTGTGACTTTTCTTTCGCTTTTTCGGGAAGAACGATACCTCCTGCTGATTTTAATTCTTCTTTGATAGGCTTTATGAGAAGCCTTTCGCCAATGGGTTTAACTCTCATCATAAAAAACCTCCCTTCATTTTTTAGCACTCAAACACTTAGTCTGCTAATTATGTTAACGCAATTTTCTTTCATACACAAGGGCTAATTTAAGCGAATACAGCAAATGAGAGAGAGTTACAAGGTTTTATTTCAAAATATGTGTTATTTTCTTTGATTATCTCCCTTTATCTATAAATCACAAGTTTTCCACAATTAAAAGATTCAGTATTTACAATATATTATGGTCGTTTTCCACATTTCTTACAAAGACTTTTCCACAACTATTTGTGGAAAACTCCAAAAATTGCGTGGAATATACAAAAATTGTGTGTGGAAAATTTTTCACGATTTTTTTCAGTATTTGCGGTGCATGAGAAGATTTTAAAGCGAAAATTCGATGAAAAGTTTTCCACATTTTCCACAACAAATTCTCAATTAAAAGTTTTTACACCTTTCTTCCACAAAATTCCCACAACGAAATTTGTTCTACATTTAAGATGCTTCACACGAATTTTACACATTTTCCACCTCACCTACTACTAAATACTTAAAGACATATAGTAATATTAGATATAGAAAAGAAGAAAAAAGCGAGGTGATCTTCTGGTGATTTACGCAATTGGTGATATCCATGGATGCAAAGAACCGTTGGAAAAGCTCATAGAAACTCTTCCATTCCAAGAAGAAGATACAATCGTTTTTCTGGGCGATTACATAGACAGGGGAAAAAATTCAAAAAAAGTCATAGAGACACTCATGAAATTCCAAAAAAAACACACCAACACGATTTTTATCAAAGGAAATCATGAATGGATGTTCTATGAATTCTACCAAAACCGTAATCCCGATATGTGGAACCTTTGGGAAATGAACGGCGCATCTTCTACTTTAAAAAGTTACGGTGGAATAGAAAACATTCCAAAAGAACACGTGGAATTCATCAAAAACACAAAAATATACCATATACAGGACAAATATTTCTTTGTACACGCCGGAGTAAAACCCAACAAACCACTACCTGAACAAGAAACAAAAGACCTACTATGGATAAGAGATGAATTCATATATTCGAAAGCACCTTTAAGCGGAT
>WFSH01000073.1 GCA_015486145.1 Mesoaciditogaceae bacterium | reverse complement strand
TTTTCTTCTAATTTCACAATTTTCAAAACTTCCTGCACACTTAGAGACTTTTTGAAAAAAGAAGAAAACAATTCCAAAATTTCCTTAACTTTAAGATGATCGAGAAACCGGGTTTCTTGGAGGACAACCCCTATTTTTTCCTTGACCTTTGGCGATATCTCGTCACGAATTTTTTCTCCAAAAAACCACATTTCTCCCTTCGATAAACGCCTCAGTCCTTCGAGAATTTCGAGAGTTGTGGTTTTTCCGGCACCGTTAGGACCTAAAAAACCAAATATTTCCCCCCTATACAGTTCTATATTTATTCCCCTTAACGCTTCAAAATGGCCATAAAACTTATGGAGGTTTTTAACCTCTATGATTTTTTCCACGGTTCTTTCGCCCCCTTGCTACTATTATAACAAATTTGCAAGGGCTCTTGCAGCCATATTCGTTCCTTGCTTTTCGTATCCTGCAACTCCAAGCATGGTTCTTATTTCTCCCACTTTCACTCCCGTTTCAAACATTTTTTCTACAAATTTTTTTGCGATCACCTCATGTTTTTCCCTTCTTTGAATCGCCCCAAATGGGTTTGCAAAATAAGAATGAGATAGTCCTTTTTCAGCTGTGGTGCCCTTAGCCATTCTTGCACCCTCCGAAAAAACTTTGAGAGCCTCTTCAGCATTTTTGAAGAACTTTATCCTATCTTCTTCACGTTCTACAAACGTGTAGTTGTTGGCATAAAAAAAGAAATCTATGCGGGTAGGTTCTATTATTTTGGTGTAATTATCGTACGGAACTATAACTCTTGCGTTTATTTGATTGGGGTTCATAAATATACTCCTATCAATGGTAGCGTAAGCATATCCTGGTGGAAGATCGTCAAGTCTGACAAAGGCACCAATTTCTGTTCCATAAGCAACTATTTTATCATTTTTTATATCCAAAGAACCCATGTCATCTATGATGATTTCGACGTTTGACACTTCATCCAATCTGCCAAGTGCGTCAAGTGTTTCAGACTTGCCGGCTCCGCTGTCGCCGACGAACATGGTATTTGCACTTTTCCCGTTTTTAAGGGTTATTTTTGCGAGAGAACCATGGATTGGAAGCCTTCCTTCATCTATAACCTTTAGATTATGAACGGTCAACAAGATCTTTTTAGCATACCCGAAGTAGTCATTCTCTGCAAGATCTGGTATTATTCCAACATAAAAGCCATCATGGTAGATCACTCCATTTCGGTACGACGACTTGCATTTTTCAAATGGGTATCCAAAGATAACGAGACCGTCAGGTTCACCAAGTTCCGACTGATCGGCCAACTCATAAAGGTTGGCCAATCCAACAGCATGGACAAGATATTTCTGGTTTATGTAAAAATATATGAGATGTCTCCCAACTCTTAAAGGTAAAACGTACCATTTCTTGGGATCAAGGCTTATTTTGTCAAGAATTTCTTCATCTATGACCGGGAAAACACCCTTCCTTTTGTTGGACTTTGTGTAAAATATGACGGGCGGTTCCACCACAACGCTCCATATGAATGGCATGGAATACATCCATTTTTCCCCGATCCTTTTTGAAAACGGCACAAGTGATTTATCCACCAAAAAAGTTGCTTGCGCTCCTCCGGGATCTTGCCTAAATACCTTCATCTCTCTCTTGGATACGTTCAGCTGAAGCGACCTGTGGAAATTTCTCATGGTATTTTCAAATTCTTGAGCCGTTTCGATAGCTCCCTTTACCACACCTTCTCTCTCTTCAGGGGTCTTCTGATATTTTTCATACTTCACTATGAAACGTTGTTTTTGTCTCCAATAGCTGTAAAGACCCTCCAAAAATTGGTAAAGGCATGTTTGACAACCATTTTGAGAATATGTGGCTATCTCATTTGCCGGTTCTAAAGAAAGTGCATACAAAAACTCAGTTATGGCTTTATAATCATATCTTTCTCCTGATTTGAAAGGCTTTAGTGCTCCTAACAAATCTCTGTCGGTTATTTTTAAATAGGTAACGTATTCTGTGAGGATTCTTTGGAAGAATGGACTCAAGATTATTTGAGAATAACTGTTCATGAACGTCCCGTTTATTATTATAACGTTAGACATGTCGATCATCTCCTATCCTTTTCAACGCTATTTTTCCGTGCTTTTCAAAACACATGAGAAAAAATCAAATCGCCTGTAATTTCAATTCTAAATAAATTATATTCTAACAAAGACAGATAAGATAATTTTTATTCGAATTTTATTGAAAAAGACACTATAAATTAAGTATTCGTTAAAGATCATATGACAATTCGGATCTCTTCACGATAGTGTGGGTAGTAGTATTTTTGAATAGCGACATTCTTTGACATTTTAGTACCGCTTTACAAGCGGTGAGTGTAATTTTTTTGAAGCCTTGTCAAAACTGATTCAGACGTTTATTTGGAGTCTTTGACCTTAACGTCATCCTGAAAGTTCCGAAGGAACTATTCAGGATCTCCAAGCAACTAACAAGGTGGATCGAGATTCTGAATCAAGTTCAGAATGACAAAAAAACAGAGCACGCTGCATACTAACATCCTGTTAGATTCGCTTTCTCGGCAC
>WFSH01000072.1 GCA_015486145.1 Mesoaciditogaceae bacterium | reverse complement strand
CCACTCCTATTTTTATCCCACATAGGAAGACGCTCCCTTATGAGCCTTGTTTCCCAGAAACACTTGCCAAATCTTTGATGTGTTCTAACAATTCTTCTTTTGTATAAGTTTCTTTCTTTACATCATCGCGCGAAAAATCATTGGGGCGTTCAATAGGAACAACAACTTTTCCAATTAAAACACCATTTTGTATATCAAGCATAAGATAATCCCCACTTTTGATTTTGAGTTTCTCACGAATTTTCTTAGGCAATGTAATGCGGCCTCTTTCATCTACAAGTGCAAGCATAATTCATACCTCCTTCTTTTTCCCATTTACCCACCAATTGATTATAACACCTTTGAATGATTTGGATGAAAATCATCACTTTTCACCGATTACAGATTACCCATCACTGATCACTCATCACTGCTCACTTCTCACCGATCACAGCTCACCGATCACAGCTCACTCATCACTGATCACTGCTCACCGATTACTGATCACTCATCACTGATCACTGCTCACCGATCACAGCTTACTCATCACTGATCACTGCTCACTGATTTATAGCCCCGACCCCAATTTTCCACACGAAATGTGATATAATTAATATACTTGTCAGTATATTACCAAAAAGTATAAAGATAAAGTTGGTGATAAACATGCGATTTTATGACAGAAAGGACGATACTCATTTTTTGAGCAAAATTACGAGAACATCTCACAAACAAATGATAAGCATATACGGGAGACGCAGAATAGGAAAGACCACGCTTTTGAAGCACGTTCTCCCTGGGGCAGAATATTTTTTCGTTGATACTCGTTCATCAAGTACGCTTCTCCTTGACTTTTCAAAAAGACTCATTCAAGGTCAATTTGACAATTGGGAGGAATTCTTCAGATACCTTCTGAGTCATAAAAAAATAGTCATATTTGATGAATTTCAAAATTTCTCGAAGGTGGATAAATCCATTTTTAGCGTATTGCAAAAAGTCTGGGATGAATTGGAAAGTGATACAAAGCTCATTTTGTGCGGTTCTTACGTTGGAATGATGAAACACATATTTCTTGACTCAAAAGAGCCACTTTTTGGTAGAGCTTCGTACAACATAAAAGTAAAGCCGTTCAATTTTAAGTCGAGTTACGAAATGTTATCCAATTTCGGTTATACTTTTGAGGAGAGTGTCGCATGGTATTCAATACTTGGTGGAGTTCCAAAGTATTTGTGGTATTTAGAAGATAAAAAAGCGTTTAACGAGAAAATTTACGATCTATTTTACTCTCCATTCGCCCCTTTAAAAGAAGAGGGAAAAAACATATTGGTGATGGAGTTTGGAAGTGAACATCCCGGATATTTTTCGATCTTAAAGGCCATTGGAAACTACGACAGAAAACTTTCTGAAATTGCCAACAAAAGCGCGTTGAAGGATACCACCGTTTCCAAATACCTCTACGAGCTGGTTAACTATTACGACGTGGTTGAAAAAGTTGAAAATAAGTTCTCTGGAAAAAAAAGAGACACAAGATACAGAATAAAAGATAACTACTTAAGATTTTGGTACAGATTTATTTACGGAATAATGGACGTTGTGGAATTCAACCCTCAAGCGGCTTTGAAATACGCGATTGAGAACATTTCGCAGCATATTGGTCTCACTTTTGAACACATAATCATGGAATCACTTGATGATTTATACAAATATGGTTTAATACCGTGTATGCCCGTTAGCATCGGAAAAAACTGGGGAAAAACGCGAGACGGCTCCACTTACGAAATAGATGTGATCGGAGAATGTGAAAAAAAGATTCTGCTCGTCGAATGTAAGTGGACATCTAAAGAGATCACACAAAGAAACATCGACGAATTTCTTGAAAAAAGCACGTACATAAAAGAGAAAAGAGAAAAAATTCCAATCATTATCAGCAAAGCGCCTTTTAAATCAAGCACTTCCGACAATGTCATAAAAATAACCCTTAAAGATTTAGAAACGGTTTTCTCGGGTCAAACACACCGTATCTAAGAAATCCTTTAATTTTGAATCATCATTAAGCAATCCGGATCTCTTCACGATAGTGTGGGTAGTATTTTTCGAATAGCGACATTCTTTGGCATTTTAGTACCGCTTTACAAGCGATGAGTGTAATCTTTTTGAAGCCTTGTCAAAACTGATTTGCTCTTTTATTTGGAGTCTTTGACCACAACGTCATCCTGAAAGTTCCTTAGGAACTATTCAGGACCTCCAAGTAACTAACAAGGTGAATCGAGATTCTGAATCAAGTTCAGAATGACACAAAAAACAGAGCACGCTGCATACTAACATCCTGTTAGATTCGCTTTCTCGGCACGTCCTGTGCCTCTCATCGCAGCTATCGCTTTGGTCGTGAAAGCAAGAATATCTTGTATGGCGTCT
>WFSH01000071.1 GCA_015486145.1 Mesoaciditogaceae bacterium | reverse complement strand
TTTCTTGATTTTCACCGTGTTTGCACTTCCGGGATACATTTTGGCCATACTTTTTATGGACAAGATTGGCAGGAAAACCATACAAATCATGGGATTTACAGTCATGGGAACAGCATTTTTGCTTACTGGCCTCATCCCAGAAATCGGGAAAATTTTTCCGCTTTTCCTCGCGTTGTACGGTACAAGCTACTTCTTTACAGAATTTGGTCCAAACACGACTACTTTTGTGATACCGTCTGAACTCTTTCCAACTCGATACAGGGCTACTGGGCATGGTTTTTCGTCTGGTATAGCAAAGTTTGGAGCCTTTCTCGGTGTTTTGTTATTTCCAATAGTGAAAGATCATTTCGGAATAAATGGCACGTTTATCCTCGTGTCTGTTTTTGCCTTTTTGGGAGTGATTACCACACTCGTCTTACCCGAATCTAAGGGAAAAAGTTTGGAAAAACTGTCGCGAGAAGTTACGGTTGAAACTCGTTAAGGTGGTCACTTAAAAGTCATGTTTTCATGAGAGATCATGAATTTGATTTCTGCGAAGGATATGTTGTAGAATAAGTTCGCATCACGAACTTGAAAAATTGGAGGTAATCGTATGAAGTGGGTAACGAGAGAAAGAGTTCATGTGGATAGAGTGGCGTGTCCTTGGCTTATCAAAAATTTTGTAGATAAAGATGCGGAGTTCGTTTTTGTACCACGAGACACCGATCCCAAAACGATCAAGGAAGGCATTCCATTTGATATGAAAGGCGTGGAACTTGGACACCATGGAAACAAATGTTCTTTTGATGCCATTATGGAAAAGTACGGTTTGGAGAAAGATCCGGCGCTGAGAAAAGTCCAAGAGATCGTAAGGGGTGCGGATACGGATGTTGAAAATCCTTCGCCACTTTCAATATCACTCGATGTTCTCGCGAGAGGTTATAGGTTAATATGCAAGGACGATCACGAGACGCTGGAAAAGGAATTTTATCTTTACGATGCGTTGTATGCCTATTTCAAAAAAGAATTGGACTCTGAAAAATAAGAAGAAAAAATTGTTCGGTTTTCCATTTCCTTCTGTTTTTACGTAAGAAGGAATTTTTTTGGCGTTAGCCCATTCTCGTATGAGGTGATTTTCATTGTATTCTATTGTGACGAACTCTCTTACCAAGATCTATGAAACGGTACCAACGAATATAAAAGCTCATGTTCGTGGGATGAAAGAACAAGGTCCAGGTTTGTGGGTCAAAAATGTTTTCAAACTCAGAACCCAAAAGATGAGAAAAGTCGTGGCTACCAATGCCCTTTCTTTTTCCGTTGAAATGGGAGAAATCTTCGGAATAGTTGGTCCAAATGGTGCCGGAAAGACAACTCTCATAAAGCTCCTTAGTGGGTTACTTTATCCTACGTCGGGGAGCGCGAAGATCTTGAACTTTGATCTGATAAACGATCATGAAAAGGTAAAAGACAAAATCGCGTATGTTTCGACGTCGGGATGGATGGGACTCGAATGGCAACTCACGGTGTACGAGAATCTTCTCTTTTATGCTGATCTTCTCAGAATTCCAAGGAAAACGTCAAAAACAGCAATCTATAAGGTGATAAACGCTCTCGGAATGGAAGGATACTTAAAAAAGACAATTCCAGAGCTGAGTGCTGGAATGAGGCAAATGCTGACAATTGCTCGTGGGCTTATAGCGGATCGCCCAATACTTTATTTGGACGAGCCAACAACTTCTCTCGATCCCTTTGCAAGAAAAAGATTGTGGGATTTCATTTTGGAGAACAAAAAAAGCCGTACGATCATATTTTCGTCCCACGATCCAAGAGAAATTGAAGGTTACGCCGATCGTATAATGATTATAAAAAACGGAAAATCTCTGATCGTCTCCAAACCAGAAGATCTCCTGAAAAAATTTTCGATAGGTCAGATATATCAAGCAGAGCTTTCCAACGTAAACGATTTTGATTTGGACAAAATGGTCAAAATCATAGACATTTTTTCGCTCTCAGATAAAAGGATCAAAATTCGTTTTTCTTTGAAAGGGAGTTTAAACGACCTCGTAACGTTCCTTTTGTCTAAGAATGTTGTCATTCATAACATAACGAGAACCCGTCCAAGTATTTCGGACGCATACTTGAGGATCGTAAACCATGACTGATCTTTTCAACGAACTAAGAGCCATATGGGCTTTCTCTAAAAGAGAAATGGTGATCTGGACATCTTACAGGGTAAACATCTGGACGTGGATAATAGATGTTTTCATAAACACATCCATATTCTTTCTCATATCGCTTCTTGTTGGTCATCATTTAATGGGAGCTTATGGAACGAATTACGTTTCTTTCGTTGTGATAGGACTTTCAATTTATTACATCTCTTACACCAATCTTGGAGATCCATTTCCGAGAGTTGCCAGAATATATTGGAATGGTACGATGGATCTTTACATGTTGAGTCCACTTTCCTATTTTACACCGGTTATAGGGATAATGTTCAGATCGGTTATAGATGATTATCCAAGAGTTGGCCTCGCATTCCTTTTTGGATGGCTTTTCTTTGGAGCAAATTTCACCTTTCGAGTACCCATTTACGTGATTTTGGGAGTTGTACTCATAGGTTTTTCCACATTTGGAATTGGTATGATAAGTGCTTCATCTTTTTACCTTTTGAATTTTAAAAGAGGGAGTGAACCTATAAGTTTCATTTTGCAAGATGTTGTGATAGCACTTGTGGGAGGATATTATTATCCGGTTAACGTGCTTCCAAAATATCTTCAGATTTTGGCTTCCTTTATTCCACATACGTACGCTCTCGATCTTTTTAGAAGAGCGTTGTTACCCGGGGCATCACTGATTCAGCCGGTTCTGCCGTTGCAATACGTTTTGAGCTTTTCTCCCATCGTTGTGGACACGTTGATCTTAACCTTGCAAACGGTTGTGCTGTTTCCACTTGGATTTTATCTTTATTATCTTGGAATTCAAAAGGCAAGAAAAGAAGGGACGTTGACGAGATGGCAGTGATAGAACTAAGGGGGATTAAGAAGTCATATGGTAAGAGGAAGAAGAAATTGGAAGTGCTTCACGGTATAGATGTGCACGTTGAAAAAGGGGAGATTTTTGGCCTTCTTGGGAAGAACGGTGCTGGGAAAACAACTCTCATAAAGGTTATGGCAGGCCTTCTAATACCAGATTCGGCAAAAGGGAAAGTGGTTGGATACGATGTGATAAAAGAGTCCGAAAAGATAAGAGCGAGCGTTTCGTTAGTTGCTCCCACGGCAGACATAGGAGTGGATCCCGTTTTGACGGTGAAACAAAATCTGCTCTTTTGGGCAACCGTTTACGGAATACCCCCAAAAAACGCAGGTGATGTTGTGGCCGAAGTTATGGAAGCACTTGATCTTGCAAAATTCAAAGACGCTTGGGCGATGGAGATATCCGCCGGAACTCGCCAAAGGCTGGCAATAGCCAGGGCTCTACTCGTGAAACACGATCTCGTTTTTTTGGATGAACCCACGGTGAAGCTTGATATGGAAGCGGCTAAGATGATAAGAAACTTTATAGTCGATCTGAGAAATAAATATGGAATCACTTTTTTCATGACAACCCATCTCATCGAAGAAGCTGAAGAAATATGCGACAGGGTCATGATCATGGATAACGGAACCACGAGAGCCTTGGGAACTATTGAGGAGCTGAGAAGAGCTTTTAAAGAGGATGAAGAGATCGACATTACGGGAAAGTTCAACGCCTTGATTTTGGGGAAGCTGAGGGAGATATGGAAAGTGAATGCGGTACATCTCGATGGGGAGATCCAGCTTAGATTTTACGTTGAAAACGTTGAATCACAGCTTCCTAAGATCATTGAAATGGTTAAAAAGCATGGAGAAATAATCAACATAAAGATCAAGAGACTAACGTTAAACGATATCTTTGAAAAGGTGATCCAATAAATGGAAAAGCTAAGAGCGATATTCTCTTTTGCGTGGATTGAGTTTAAAGCGTTGAAATATTATCCTTCAAATTTTGTGCTCGAAATTGTGAGGGGATATGTAACTATTTTTGTGTGGTTTTTTATCGCTTATTTTATTCAAGGATTTTCGTCCGGTGCCTTCAAAGAGTTTGGAGGAAATTACGTATCTTATGTGGTTTTTGGTGTTATTTTCTTCCAAAGTTCCCAGGCTTTCCTCCTGACGCCTTTTAAATCTCTATCTACAGCGTTTTGGGAGAAAAGATTGGAGATATACGCCACACCCTCAGATGGCATTCAAACTTACATTTACGGCGAAATGCTCTGGAACTTTTTATTGAGAACGATGACGATGCTTCTCTTCTTTTTTACATTCATATTCATCGTCAAAGTGGATCTGGTTTTTCCTTACTCTTACGTAAACTTGGCGATCATGTATTTGCTGTTGACGTGCTTTTCTTTTGGAGCGGGATTGATCGGCGCCTCTAATTTTTTCTTCTTGGAAGTAAAACAGGGAAGAGAACCATTCACATGGACACTTGGCGTTCTCACCCAACTTTTCTCTGGATTGTATTATCCCATTTCTCTCTTTCCTAAAAGCGTCGGCTGGATATCATATGCGCTCCCACAATCCTACGCATTTGATGCCATAAGGCGAATAGCGATCGGCGGGGCAAATTTTTCCGATAAAAATGTCATGGTCGATCTGATAGCGCTCTCCGTTTTTACGATATGTTCTTTTCTTTTAGGTTTAAAACTTTTCAACAAAGCACTTTCGAGAGCCGAACGAACAACGGGCTTTTCTTCTCTCGTGTAGGAAAAAAGAGCGCACTTTCAACGCGCTCCTTTCAAGAGGTTTATCGTTTATTTCTCATTCGAGTGATACTTTTTCGCCGTCTATGTACACACTTTCCACCCTTGACCCCATATCAAATGGGTGTCCACTCCACACAACGAGATCGGCATCTTTCCCTTTCTCTATCGTGCCTATCCGATCATCCATTTCTATGATCTTTGCGGGATTGATCGTGATCATTTTGAGGAGATCTTCTTCTTTTGAACCGTATCTCAGACCAGCAGCTGCTTGAATGGAAGAATATTCGAGGGGGATTACCGGATGATCACACATCAAAGAAGCTAAAATTCCATTTTCGTTCAATATTTTCAGAGCTTTCATCGTTGCATCTTTGAGTTCGTATTTGGTTCTAAAAGTCAAAAGTGGCCCTGCGACCACTGGAACTTTTTTCTCTTTCAAAACATCCACAATTTTGTACCCTTCCGTTCCATGCTCTATCACGAAGTTGAAATTAAATTCTTCGGCAATTCTTATAGCGGTCAAAATGTCATCTGCTCTGTGTGCGTGAATTCTTGCCGGAATTTCGCGCTTCAAGACCATTTCTCCAATTTCGTATTTTAAATTTCTTTTGGTGAAAGGTTTTCCCTCTTTTTTGGCGAATTCCTTTTCCGCCATGTAATCTTGAACTTTTAAAAAGTAATCTCTCACAACTGCCGCAACTCCGAGTCTTGTTGAAGGTGTTTTCTTTTGTTCGCTGTAGACCCTCTTTGGATTTTCTCCAAAAGCCATTTTCAGGCCGGCTGGAGATTTAACGAGCATTTTGTCAACAGTTGAAGGGTTTAATTTCAGGATGGCACCTTGACCACCCACTGGATTTGCACTACCTGGCAAGATCATCACGGTTGTAACTCCACCTTGGAGTGCCCTTTTGATGGCAGGATCTTGTGGGTTGAACGCGTCAATAGCCCTGACATGTGCCGTAATGGGATCTGTCGCTTCATTGCCATCTGAAGCATAAAATGATCCCACTCCTTCTTCGTAAAGACCAATATGTGAATGTGCATCTACGAAACCTGGAAAGAGAAATTTTCCGTTGAGTTCGACAATTTGATCAGGGTTAGTGGTAACTCTTTCTCCCACTTCTTTTATTTTACCGTCTTCCACCAACACATCACCCAAAAAGGGATCAGATGAGATAGGATAAACCTTTGCACCTTTAAACAACGTTTTCACTTTAAACACATCCTTTCTGTTTGTTTGGCTGTTTATCAGTACATGAGATCGGGATCCACTCTGTTTAAAATTTCACCACTTTTTAAATATGCCTTTATGGTGTTCAAGGTATCTTGAGCCATGCTGTTCATGTTTTCTTTGGTAACACCTGCGATGTGAGGAGAAACGACCACGTTTTTGAAAGTGTGTATCGGAAATTTGGATGGCAACGTGACAATGTTTGGATCTGCGGGATATTGATACCAAGTATCTATTGCGGCCCCTGCCAAGATGCCGTTTTTCAGAGATAGATAAAGGGCTTTTTCGTCCACGATTTCCCCTCTGCTCACATTTATGAGAAATTTATCCTTCATGTTGAAGAGGATATTTTCGTTGAACATTCCCTTCGTTTCAGGTGTAAGTGGCAGTGTTATGAATATAATGTCTCCCTTCGAAATGGCCGTTTCAAGGTTAAATGTCAACTCGTTTGCGTATTCTGGAATTTTGTCAATGTGACGTTTTTTGAAAGCGAGAATTTGACAGTCAAAAGCTTTCATCATCTTTGCAACATTTTTTCCTATATTTCCAAATCCTATAATTGTGCAAGTTCTACCGTGTAACGAAGTCCAATAATCGTTCTCGGGAAGTCCCACTGGGAAGCCATGCCATATTCCCACTTTGAGATCGTTGTGGTATTCAACGATTCTTCCGGTAAGAGCCAGAGCCAAGGCCACCGCTCTTTCCGCAACGGCTCTGGAATTGGCGTGGGTATTTGTGACGATCACGTTTTTCTTTCTTATGATCTCCCAGGGAAGCATGTTAACACCGGTCCATGGAACGAATATGACTTTCAAATTCTTGGCTCTTTCTATTTCTTCACTCGAGAAATGTCCGCCTACGACTGCATCTGCCGTTTCCAAGTGTGCTCGTGGATGTTCGACGTCTTTGAAAGTTACAAATTTGGTATTTGGAAAATCTCTCTTTAGTTCTTCTATTTTGGATTGCCAAATGTCAGTTAACCGATTGGTGAAAATGATTTCCAAATTCATCACCTCGTTTTGTTCGTTAAGCAAACTATTATATACCTTTTTTCACTTTAAAGTCCATAAAAAACCATCAAATGCAGTTCACATTTGATGGGATCATGTTCAAATTTCGAAGTTAAATCATTTTCTGGTCATTTTAACGCTTACGGTGTTTCCCCTTATTTGATTGCCTTCCATTATCTTAAGGACGTCTTTTGCAAGGTCCTTCTTTATCTCAACAACGGTGTGATTTTCGTGAATCTCTATTGCACCTATTGAACTGCCTGAAATTCCCGCTTCATTGGCTATTGAACCAACGATGTCTTTGGGGGAAATGTTGTGATCTTTTCCGATGTTGACACTTAATTTCGCCATTTTACCATCAATTCTTCTTTTTGAATTGACGTTTCGATCTCTCGAGTTGAACTTTCTCCCATTAGATCTACCATCTCTGAACCTTCTTGAATTCCTTGAGTTTCTTGAATCTTTACGATCTCTTACTATTTCTATTTTTTCGTCGTAATTCGAAGAACTTCCACCGGAGAGTTCCTTGTTCATTTTCAAAAGTGCAGATGCTATGTCCAAAGATGAAAAGTTGTTCTCTATCATATCGTTTATCACTTTTGTGTATTTGTTCAAGTTGCCTTGACTTATCGTTTCTTTTATCTTTTCAACTATCTTTTTCATACTGTTCCTTTC
>WFSH01000070.1 GCA_015486145.1 Mesoaciditogaceae bacterium | reverse complement strand
TCTACCAGAGCCAAAACATCGTCTTCAAAACGAAATATCGCAGTGGCGTGCTGTTCCACATCATACACTAAATTTTCGTTTATGGCGACAACTTCTTTTATTTTCTTCTCCCTGAAAAAATGTAGAGAATTTATCAGATGAATTCCTATATCCATTATTGCTCCGCCCCCACTCATCCGTGGATCGTATCTCCAGGCATTTCTTTTGGTGTTTACAAATGAGAAGCTCGCTTTGACTATTCCCAAATCTCCAAGAATTCCAGATTTAAGTACATCCTTTGCTCCTATGTTGTAACTGTTGAATCTTCCCATGTGTGCAATTCCAAAAGTGACATCGTACTTTCTACATGCGTCTATCATTCTTTGAGTACCTGATAAGTCGAGAGCTGCCGGTTTCTCACAGAAGACATTTATACCCTTTTGTGCACACTGTACAGCTTGATCTTCATGCAAACTGTTGGGAGTAGCAATGTAAACAACATCCACATCTTCAAGCTCGGTTACATTTGTGAATATTTGAACTTTTCGATTTCTTCCAATAGTTTGGACTTTATCTGGGTGAGTAGTCACAATGGCTTTTAGTTCTGCACCAGGTACCTTATCGAGAGCAGGCAAAAATTTATTTCTCGCTATATTTCCAAATCCAACGATAGCCCATTTCACTAAAAGCACCTCCCTCTCTCCCATTATAAACCGTTTTTTTCGTTTGTCACACTCGATATTCTATGATACAATATAATCACCTGTCAGGGCGTAGTTCAGATGGTAGAACGCCAGGTTCGGGACTTGGAGGTCGCTGGTTCAAATCCAGTCGCCCTGACCAAAAAAGCGGCGAAGTTTACTCGCCGCTTTTGTTTGTTTTGTCAAGTTTGACTTACATCCGGAGAGGCAACGGATTCTCTCTCCAAAAGAGTGGTTTTCAGCACCACATGATGTGGCAGATTAGGGACATCACTTTCTATGGCATCCAACAAAAGGGTTGCTGCCGTCATTCCTATTACATCGGTGGGTTGCACAACGGTTGTAATTGCTGGTGAGCACACCTTCATCCATTCTGCGTCATCAAATCCAATTATTGACATTTTTTGAGGCACCTTTATGTTCAAGTCTTTTGCGGCTCTCATCACGCCTAAAGTCGTGAAGTTGTTCATGGCTATGACCGCAGTTGGACGTATTTTCCCACTTAAAATATCAAAGGCACATTTGTACGATTCTTCTTCCTTAAACTTACCACTTCTTATCCAATCATCATGACATTCAATGTTAAAATCCCTGATGGCCTCTAAAAATCCCTTTAATCTTTCGTGACCAGTGTAACTCCCCTTTATGCCATATATTGCCCCTATTTTGGTATGACCAACCTTGTTGAGGTATTTGACGGCTTCATAGGTGGCAGATCTGTTGTCGACAACGACAGAATCTGTTTCAACAGAGTCTACAAGTCTGTCAAACAGAACCAATTTCATTCCATGTCTTATCAATTTCCTGTAGATGGAGAGATTTTTCCCTTCGGCACTTGGAGCGGCAATGATACCGTCCACTTTTTTGGAGACAAGCAATTCCAAGTACTCGCGCTCTTTAACTGGATTTTCTCCCACGTTGCATATGATGAGATTGTATTTTTTGGCATAAAGTACACGCTCTATTGAAGAGATAACTTCGCTAAAGTAAGGATTCTTTATATCAGACACCAAAACGCCTACCGTGAATGTCTTAGAAATTTTCATCCCCCTTGCAAGGCTGTTAACCACATATCCAAGCTCTTTGGCCTTTTTCAAAACTTTTATTCTCGTTTCACGACTTACTCCGGGTTTGTTGTTTAGCGCTTTTGAAACGGTTGCGGTGGAAATTCCAAGACTTTTCGCTACATCTTTTATGTTTGTTTTCATCAAATTAATTCACTTCCTCCATAAACTTTCTGATGTCCCTCACATGCGCAAATGAAGTGATCGCCCCAATTTTTTGAGCCGCTATCGCTGCAGTTGCATTACCAAAACGAGCGGCCTCAATAAGTAAATCTCGTTTGAGAAAAAAATCATGTTGCGAAAGACTGTAAATAAAACCCGCAGTGAAAGCGTCTCCACATCCCGTTGTGTCTATCACTCGTGTCTTATAAGCCGGAACATGCGTAACTTTACCTTCTTCGATCACGTAAGATCCTTCGCTCCCACACGTAAGAAGAGTTGGTACATCCTTTTTCTTTATCAATTTTACAACATCATCCATCGTGTTGAGATCAAAAAGGGCTTTCGCGTCTTCAAAACTACATTTTACAACATTTGCCAAACTCCAACCAGCTTGCAACACTTCCAAATACTTTTTTTCGTTTTGCGCAACTCTGGGGCGATAATTTGGATCAAATGTTATAAATTTCCCTAGGCTCTTAGCTTTCTGCACGAATTTTAAAATTGCCTCTGCTGCAGGGGTGGCTAAAAGAATAGAACCGAAATGAACAGCTTCAAAATCATCCAGTTCGACTTTCGAAATTTCTTGCCACGTGATGGAGCTGTCAGCCGTGCATTGATTCCATATTTCAAAAGTTGGAATTTTATCCTTGTCTACGAATGCAAATGCGAGGGCTGTGTGCAAATTCTCATCTACCGAGCTAAAAGACAAATCCACTTTTTCGGAGCTTAAGGTGTCGATGAGCATTTTCCCCAAAAAATCGTATGAAAATTTCGTAATGTAGCTCACTTTCTCTCCAAGCCGTGCAAGGCCAACTGCAACGTTCAATGGAGAACCTCCAGCATGTGCTTCAAATTTTTCACCAACTTTAAAAAGATCTACGAGATTTTCACCTATGATCGCTATTTTGCTGTTCATTTACTTTCATCACCTTCATAATTTTCTCTAAACTCACATGAGCATCTATAAAATTTGTTCTGTCTTGAGTGAAAAAGATGGGTTCTCTTCATTTTTGTGTGGGTAAAACATGACAAATTCTCTATTCTGTCCTTGAGTTTGATCAAAGTCATTCAAAAAGCCTTGTTATCAAATAAAAAACAAACACCCTTGAAGCCTTTGTCAAAACATATGAAGACGCCATACAAGATGTGAAAGAACAGAGAGCAAGATTGCACAGTGTGCAATGTATTCTTGCTTTCACGACCAAAGCGATAGCTGCGATGAGAGGCACAGGATGTGCCGAGAAAGCGAATCTAACAGGATGTTAGTATGCAGCGTGCTCTGT
>WFSH01000069.1 GCA_015486145.1 Mesoaciditogaceae bacterium | reverse complement strand
TTGCTTGGAGGTCCTGAATAGTTCCTACGGAACTTTCAGGATGACACTGTGGTCAAAGACTCCAATAAAAGAGCGAATCGGTGAAGAGATCGTCAACGTTGTTTGTTCATGTTAGAAACTCTTTTTTTCCCTCGCTTGAACAGAAAAATAGAAAGTCCAACAAGGCCACCCATGATGATCGCAACGATGATCATCTTAAAAAAATTTTGAGAAAGAGAGGCCCTCCACAATGTGAATTCTGAATAAGCCAACAGTATTACTAACAGCCAAATTGCAACCTGACCCAACAAGACGGATGTAACATACACCGCATCGGCGTTGATCTCAACGTCGTCTTCTTCGTCTTTATTTTTTTCATCCTTCATCAAGGTGCACCTCTTTCCTGAGCTTTTTCGTGTAAAAATCTGCAATGCGTGTTGGTTCTGGTAACCTATAACCCTTGCATGTCTTCAACGTGTACTCTATGCAGTCTTCAAAATTGACATATCCACCTGGTGAAACAAACAGAGGCTTTACGTTATCTTTCGTTCTTAGAACCACCCCAACTTTTCTGTCGCCATCTTTCAAATACTCAAAATTGCCACGTGTGGAATCAGGCATTTTGTATTCTCCATAAAGATGAGATTTTGCCACTCCTATGGATGGTTTTTTCAATTTTATCGCCATGTGAGCGGCCAAACCAAGTCCTCTTGGATGAGCGATACCCTGTCCATCAAAGAAGAGAAGATCGGGTTCATACTTCAGAACGGAATAAACTTTTTCTATTGAAGGACCTTCTCTGAAACTCAAAAGTCCGGGAATATACGGAAGATCCACCTTTTTTGTTATCCACTTTATCTCTACCATTTCGAGTTCTGGATATTTCAAAACGACTCCCACCGCAAGCGCCACGTTTTTCTTAGGAAACGAAAGATCGAAACCCGCGATGAACTTGGGAACAATTTCCAACTTCTTCAACACAACTTGTGAGGAAAGTTCTTTCTGAATCTTTATCAAATTTGACGTCTTCATGATATCCAGCTTATCGCCCATCGCAGATATTTGTAAGGTTGGCCAGTAGCCGATGAGATCACCCTCATAACGACTATGTCACGTTCTTCACTTTTTCCATCAGAAAATTTCAAATCAACTTTCATCTTGTAAGCCGAAAATTGAGGAATACCTTTCCTCGTTGAAAGCATCGTTTGGATTGTTGCAATGTTGTAATTGTCAAGGGTGGAATTTATCGCTTTATAATTGGTGTTTTTTACGTAACCATCCATTTTCAATATTTTGACGGATTCGGGGTTTACGAAGACATAATTCGAGAACAACGAATCTATTTCTTTCTCATCCAACTTGTGTTTTTCCAATATTTTGGCGTTTACAACCTTGTGATCGAAATGCGTGTACCAAAAAATCTTGGAAATCTCTTCAGGCGTTAGATTTTTGTTGAATATTCCGTAAGTTCCAGCAGTTATAAGAGCCGTGGTGTAGATCGGATCTATGTGGTTTATGTTGCAGCGCTGCCCAGATACAAGGGTACTGACAACGACTTTGTCTACATTATCACCTGAAGCATACACAAACCACATCACGGCTGCAACTGCTAAGAGCACGATCAATATTTTCAATTCGGTAGAAAATTTCAATTCTTATCCTCCTTCCCAACGTTTAAGATCGACAAAAAAGCCTCTTTTGGAACCTCCACGTTGCCCAACATCCTCATCTTTTTCTTTCCCTCTTTCTGTTTTTTCAGAAGTTTCATTTTTCTCGTCACGTCACCCCCGTAACACTTTGCGATCACGTCTTTTCTGTAAGCCTTTACAGTGGCACGAGCGATTATCCTTCCATGCGCAACGGCTTGGACAGGTATCTCAAATTGATGTCTCGGTATCTGTTCTGCAATTTTTTCCACCAATGACTTTGCGATCCTGTAAGATTTTTCTTCGTGGACGATCGTGGCCAAAGCTTCCACCGGTTCTTTGTTTATGAGAATACCAATCTTCACGAGTTTAGACGCCCTGTAGTCGGAGAGATCGTAATCCATCGACGCATAACCATGACTTATGGCTTTTATCTTGTCAAAAAAATCAAAGATCATTTCCGCCATCGGCATTTTAAAATTCAGCGCCACTCGATCCTTACCAGCATTGTCGGTGGATGTGAATTCACCTCTCTTTTCATTTTGAATGAATCCAACTATTGCTCCCATTGAACTCGTGGGTGTTATGACCGTTAAATCGACATAAGGCTCCTGAATTTCAAGGTACTTCCCTTCATCCGGCATCTTTGCAGGATCTGTGATCTGCTCAACTTTTCCATCATTCATCAGCACCTTGTAGACAACATTTGGAGCTGTGGCTATCACATCGAGGTTGAACTCTCGTTCAAGTCGCTCTATAACTATCTCCATATGTAAGAGACCAAGGAAACCACATCTAAAACCGAAACCCAATGCAGACGAATTATCCG
>WFSH01000068.1 GCA_015486145.1 Mesoaciditogaceae bacterium | reverse complement strand
CCAATGAGGGGGCTCAATTTTTGATCACGATCACTGATGACAGTTGGTTTGACCAACGAACAGCGCTTATTCAACATTTTGCTCAAACAGTTTTCAGAGCAATAGAAAACAGAAAATGGGCTATTCAAGTGGCCGCTACAGGCATTACTGGTGTAGTGGATCCTTACGGCCACATTGTAAAAGTACTTCCAGTTGATTCCAAGGTAGAATTTTCTTTTTTCGTTGTTCCAAATAAGATTCACACATTCTACGATAGATTTGGAGATTGGATAATATGGTTTTCGATTGGTATAGTTGTGTTAAACTTGGTGGTGGGGATTGTTGACGGCCTTGTGAATAAAAAAGAAAGGAATGTTTAAAGTGGATTGGTGGAAAGATGCGGTTTTTTACCAGATTTATCCAAGGAGTTTTAAAGATCATAACAACGATGGAGTGGGAGATTTGAAGGGCATAGTGGAAAAGCTTGATTATCTTTCATGGCTTGGGGTAGACGTTGTGTGGCTCTCCCCATTTTTCAAATCTCCCATGGAAGATTTTGGTTACGATATCAGTGATTACAAGGACGTGGATCCGTTGTTTGGCACCATAAATGATTTTGATGAACTTGTGGATGAAATTCATCGAAGGGGAATGAAAATCATAATAGATCAAGTTTACAACCACACTTCTGACAAACATCCCTGGTTTATTGAATCAAAGAGTTCTCGAAACAATCCGAAAGCTGATTGGTACATTTGGAAGGATCCAAAACCAAATGGAGATCCTCCTAACAATTGGATCTCGTTGTTTTCTGGTGAAAATCCACAAAGTGCGTGGGAATGGGATGATAATCGGAAACAGTATTATTTGCACTTATTTGGAAAAGAGCAACCCGATCTTAACTGGCGAAACGGCGAAGTTAAAAGAAAGATATTTGAATCCATGAAATTTTGGCTTGACCGTGGAGTCGACGGATTTAGATTTGACGCGGCCTCTCATTATTATAAAGATCCATCGTTTCAAGACGCGTTGAAGGGTCCACAAGTTAAGAAGACTCTTTTTCACAGTGCACGCGACGAATATTATTGGGATCGTTTTTCCGGAAGGCCCGAAACTCTTCTTGCGGTAGAAGAGATCAAAAGGTTTATGAATTCTTATGGTGATAAGGTGAGTATAGGTGAAATAACCTCTGATATGGGGTTGTGTTTGTATTTGATTTTTACAATTTCAGGGAGATTTGATCTTGCTTTCAACATCGATTTTATGGAAAAACTTTCTCTCAACGCAAAAAAAGTGCGGGAACTTTCAGAGAACGTTAACACTTTTTTCGGTGAAAGGGCATGGCCCAGCTATGTGCTTGGAAATCACGATAATTACAGAATAATAAACAGATTAACCAATGGCATGAAAGTTGGTGAAAATGAAAAGAAACTGATTGCAAAACTTGCCGCCACCCTGCTTTTGACGGTGCGCGGCACACCATTTGTATACTACGGAGAAGAAATTGGCATGGAAGATACCGAGGTTCCTTACGATAAAATAGTCGATCCGTGGGGGAAAGCCCTTTGGCCCAGAAAAGGGCGAGATGTGTGTCGCACTCCAATGCAATGGAACGGCGAAAAACACGCCGGCTTCTCAGAAGTAACTCCGTGGCTTCCAATCAATTCCAACAAAGCGCATGTAAATGTTGAAAACGAAAAGAAGGATCCTCGATCAATTTTGAATTTTTACAGATCACTTTTAAAATTGCGAAAGTCTCACGTTGCACTTAGGCGTGGTGCAATGCATTTTATTGATGCACCAGATGATATAATATGTTACACGAGAAATATCTCGAAAGAGAAAATAGTCGTACTGTTGAATTTTGGATCTGTTCCGAAGCGTGTTAATCTCTCGACACATGGGAAAGTGTTACTTGGAAGTCATAGAGGAATTGGTGAAGATTTTTACGATCAAGATGTAGAACCGTTTGAATCGGTTGTAATAGATGTTTCTAAATGATTGGTGTGAGGTGAAATATATTGAAAATATTGATGGTTTATCCTAAGTATCCTGATACTTTTTGGGGATTTAAGCATGCCTTAAAGTTCATTTCTAAAAAAACAGCTTTACCCCCATTGGGATTGGTGACGATCGCAGCGTATTTTCCAAGAGAATGGGACGTTAAATTGGTGGATATGAACTGTGAAAAATTAACAGATGCGGAAATAAAAAGTAGTGACTATGTTTTTATAAGTGCTATGACCATTCAGCGCGATTCATCGAAAGAGGTGATAAAACGCTGCAACGAATTGAAAGTTCCTTCAGTTGTGGGTGGGCCGCTTTTTACCATGGAGCCAGACAATTTTCAAGATGCGGACCATTTTGTTCTTGGAGAAGCTGAAGACTTAATGAGTCAACTCATAAAAGATATTGAAAGTAACAAGCTCAAAAGATATTACGCAAGTCCGAAATTTCCAGATATAACAAAGACACCGGTACCAAGATGGGAACTTTTACGTCTTAAAGATTACGGATCTATGAGTATTCAATACTCTCGAGGATGTCCTTATGACTGTGAGTTTTGCGATATAGGAGCACTCAATGGACGTGTGCCAAGAGCCAAAACCTCGGAACAAATTATTCAAGAACTGCAATCCCTTTATGATGTCGGATGGTGGAAATTCAGAAAGGCTGTTTTTTTTGTAGATGATAATTTTATCGGTAAAAAAACGTTGCTAAAAAAAGAAGTACTTCCCTCCATGATTGAATGGCAAAGGACGCATGATTATCCTTTCACTTTTTATACCGAGGTATCTATAGACCTCTCTGATGACGATGAGCTTATGAGATTAATGTCAGAAGCCGGTTTTAATCGAGTTTTTGTCGGTATAGAGACACCAGATCCAGAGAGTCTCAAAGAAGCCAACAAGTTCCAGAATATAAAGCATAATTTAAAAGAGTCCATTGAAAAGTTACAATCGTTTGGTTTTGATGTTCAGGGGGGATTCATCGTTGGCTTTGACAGCGATCGTCCAACGATTTTCAAACATCAATTTGATTTCATTCAAGAAACTGGTATAGTGACTGCCATGGTTGGGTTGTTAAATGCTCCGCGTGGAAGTCGACTTCATGAAAGAATGAGAAGAGAAAAAAGGTTGATTGGTGAAATCACGGGAGACAATGTGGATATATTCACTAATTTTATACCAAGGATGAACGTGAAAACACTTATTTTGGGCTATAAAGAACTCGTATCTCGCCTTTATTCGCCGCAAAATTATTACAAGCGGTTGAGAAAATTTCTTTCGACTTACGAATTTCCCAAAATTTCGAAACCTAAAATAAATTTCACCGATCTTAAAGCATTTTTGAGATCAACTGTGGTGATCGGGTTATTTGGAAAAGAAAGAAAGGAGTATTGGAAATTACTCATATGGAGTTTTTTCAAGAAAAAAAAGTATTTTCCAACTGCGGTGGCCTTTACCATATACGGTTACCATTTTAGAAAAATAGCTGAAAAGATATTAAAAGAGCCAATAGAGCCCATTATAAAAAGATTCAGCTTGGTTGAATATAAATTGAAAACAACGAGCAAATCAAATGTTTGATCACTCAGTATCATTTTCTTGTACTTAGCGGATTATGGCGATTTGCTGGTAGGCTGTTTAAACTTGGTGTGAGGGACATGAAGATCTTGATGGAGGATTTATGTTGAAGAACAAAAGGAAAATTATGCTCTTAATCTTGATCGTAGCTGTGTTGATGTTGGTGCTTTCATCTTGTTTCTTGCTTAAAGAAAAGCTAACACTTCACTCTTTACCGAACAACGTAAAAATAGAGATCGATAACAAACAAGTGGTGATGACTCCGTACGCAGAAAACATGAGTTTTGGGAAACATAAGCTTGATGTTCTTACAACTTACAAAACTGTTGGAGATTACGGAGGCAATGACAACGTAAAGTATACGTTCGAAAGCTGGTCTGATGGTTCACGGGAGAATCCTCGTGTCATAAATCTTGACTTTTCAAAGGTTTACACGGTTCACATGGGTGTTCAATATAAATTGCTTACCAATGGCAACGTGTCCAAAGTTTCCATTCGCACTTCTCCAACAACGTTGAATGATTTTTATACAAAGAACTCTGTTGTTACGTTGACAGCTCCCAAAATTTTGGAATATGTTTTTAAGGGATGGAAAGTGAATGGAACGTTCGAACCAAACAACCCTTTGCAGTTGTATATGACAAATCCAATTCAGGCTACTGCACTGTACGCTCCAATACTTCCACCTAACAAACCATCGCTCTCTTACCCATCAAATGGGGCTAATAAAGTTTCAACGGATGTCACGTTGCGCTGGCTGGATACAGATCCAAATGGATTGCCTCTGAGTTACGATCTTTATTTTGGAACGTCAAAAAAACCTCAGTTGTTGATCCAACATATCAGTTCATCTCATTATTCGTTGTACAATTTAAATTATTCCACAACGTATTATTGGTATGTTGTGGCAAATGATGGGCAGGGCACAGCCAGCAGCGATATGTGGAGTTTCACAACTCAGAAGCCACCGTCTCCACCCCCCGCTCCAACCAATTTGCACGAGACTTCTGTAACGTCAAGTTCAATATCAATTGCGTGGGATTCTTCTCCAAAATCATCAGGGTATAAAATTTATCGTTCTGTGAACGACAAAGATTTTTTTCAAATAGGTCAAACTTCTTTGACGAACTATACGGACGAAGGTCTTAATTCTTCTACAACCTATTACTATAAGGTGGCAGCTTTCAATCTTTACGGTGAATCTAAATATTCTGACACTGTGAGTGTGACAACAGAATCCTCGCAGAAAAAAGGAGTGATAAATGGTAAGGTAGATCTTTACACAGGACAAACTGCTTTTGTTACTTACAACACCACTAAAGCTGACCTTTCAACGAGTTGGAAAATCAAGAAAAGTCGAAAACTAAGCTATGTTCCTGGTGAAGTTATCGTTGGATTCAAGAAGAATGTTGAAATTCGTCAAGCGTTGAAAATATCAAGGATACCGTTTAACTACAAAATAATGAGCACCTTAAGCGTACCAAATCAAAGTGTGAATTCCGCCCTTTTAAAAGTTTCGGTGGATGTTGAGGACGCTGTGAGATATTTTGAATCACTTCAGAACGTTGAATACGCCGAACCCAATTACCTCTCATACGCATTGTCAATACCTGACGATCCTTATTATCCGGATCAATGGAACCTTCGTGATATCCATGTTCCTCAAGCGTGGCAAGTTGTTAAAGGTAATAACACCGTTGTTGTTGCCGTTGTAGATACCGGGGTTTCTTTAACTCACCCGGATTTAAAAGAAGTGTTAGTTCCGGGATATAACTTTGTGTCGAACAATGCCGATCCAATGGACAATTACGGTCATGGGACCCATGTGGCAGGCATAATCGCAGCTGAAACGAACAATTCAATCGGTGTTGCCGGTGTTGATTGGGGTGGAAAATTCTCAACTAAAATCATGCCAATAAAAGTGCTTAATTCGAAGGGGATTGGAAATGACTACCAAGTTGCAGAAGGTATAGTTTATGCAACTCTTCACGGCGCCAAAGTTGTAAATCTAAGCCTTGGAGGTTCTGATTTTTCGGTGACCGAACAGAAAGCATGCCAATATGCCTATGAAAATGGTGTTGTTCTTGTGGCTGCAGCCGGTAATAACAACGAAAACTCTTTGGATTATCCGGCGGCATTTTCAACTGTGATTCCAGTTTCAGCCGTTGGTCCGAACAACACTCGCGCTTACTATTCTAATTACTCTTCAGATGTTATTTACGCTCCAGGTGGTGAGATGCATTACGACGGAGATCCCAATGGGATAATAAGTACGTACTATGCTACAGCAACAACACCACACAACACTTATGCATACCTCCAAGGAACTTCAATGGCCGCTCCTCATGTTTCTGCCGTAGCGGCTTTAATGATATCAAAGGGAATAACAGGTCCAAACAATATATGGAATATTTTGAAAAAAACTTCCACCAAAATTGGAGCAAGTTCTGAATATGGATATGGACTTTTGAACGCATACAGTGCGGTAACGTACAACGGAGGGTGGGAGCCACTGATAGTGTGGGCGGAGAACGCAAATGGCAACAGGATAGCCACGGCAACCGTGGCTAATAACGGCAGTTTCTCGTTAAAGCTTCCACTTGGAACGTACAAGATTTACGCTTGGCAAGATTTTAATGGGGACAGGAGGATCGATTCCGGAGATTTTTACGGTTTCTACGGCTACAACGGTAACTCTACCTGTTCGCCGATTCCGGTGAGTGTTACGTCCACTTCAAGTTTAAACCTAACTATTTTTGTTAGCCCCAAAATAAACAACTCTGACAATCCTCTGGGAGTTTCTGACTTCCCCAAGATGAGAAGATATTTAAAGAGTATTATTGAAAAACACTACGATTTAATTCGTTAAAATGTTCAAAACACTTCAATGAGGTGTACAATTTTTAAAATAAAAATTGATCGATCTCAGGGAAACTGAAAGATTTCGAAGAAATTACTCGATCCTTGAAAAAGCGCTATTCGAAGTGTTGCACGGGAATTCTAAAGGTCATCATTTTGATACCTGAAAATCAAGTGGGAAGTGTGGCAAAATGGAAATAGATCTTTCGACAACTCTTTCTGTTCCAGAGAATTTGAGCAAAATGAACACTCTTACAATATTCAAAGTGTTGATGAAACACCATTCTGTATCCCGGGCTGAAATTTCTCACATTACCGGTATAAGTCGGGCAACAGTTACAAGGCTAACAAAACAACTCCTGTCCAAGGAAATCGTGATTGAAACCGATAAAGGAAAATCTGAGGGTGGAAGAAAACCCCAAATGATCGAGTTGAATCCGAACAAGGCATTTTTCATCGCTGTTGATGTTAGAGGCAAGAACAGCAAAATATCGCTTTTTGATCTATCCATGAATTCCAGAGCAACTTTTGAATTTTTCACGGATAACAACCCAGATTCATTTGTAAAATCTCTTGCAAGGGAAATAAATTTCATGTTGTTCCATTTTAAGCCCATCAAAATAGCGAGTGTCGTCATTTCCGTTCCTGGAATTGTGAATCGTGAACTTAGTCAAATTAGATGGTTGCCAGAGCTTGGATGGAAAGAAGTTGATCTATCGAGAAAGCTCACAGCTGAGCTCATAATAACAGGTTTGAAAACTCACACCATTGTTGAAAATAACGGGAATTTAGCGGTGATAGCGGAATTCATGAGAGGAAGACACGTGAAGTTAGGTGGTGATAGAAATGTTATCTTTTTATCACTTGGAAGGAACGTAGAAACTGGCATGATACTTAACGGCAAGCTTTACAGAGGAAGAACGAACACGGCCGGAGAATTTGGACACACAGTTATTTCTAAAGATGGACGCAGTTGTGAATGTGGAAGAAAGGGTTGTTGGGTAACATATTCTAACATTCAAGAAGAAAAGGTAGATGGATATTTGAACTATTTGGACGCACTTTCTAATGGGATAGTGAACATCATAAACGTAACAGACCCAGATCTTTTTATAGTTGGTGGAGATATCGTGAAAAGATGGGATGAATTTTATTCCAGAATATGGGATTACGTCCAAAAATATGCACTTCCGTGTAACATTGAAAATCTTCGATTAGTTCCAACTTCTTTTGCACCTTTTGACGCTCCTTTGATCGGTGCAGGTGTGCTGGGTTTTTGGAACTTTGCACTTCAGTTTGTTTCCACATTGTAAGATGAGAAGTTCTTTATGTTCACACTTTCATATGAATAAAAATTCATAGAGAAAAAAATTGCACATGACTTTGTGCTTCTCTTGCAGTGTTTAAGGCAATTTCAAACTTTTCACAATTTGGCATGAATTTTGCTAATATAAAATTGTAGAGGAGGTGGAGTGAATGTTGAAATTGGAGCGGTTATTTTCTAAGATGTCAAAAAGGATGAAGTCTTCAATAATAAGAGAGCTTTTAAGAGATGCGACGAACACATCGATAATTTCT
>WFSH01000067.1 GCA_015486145.1 Mesoaciditogaceae bacterium | reverse complement strand
CCAGTAATGCCTGTAGCGGCCACTTGAATAGCCCATTTTCTGTTTTCTATTGCTCTGAAAACTGTTTGAGCAAAATGTTGAATAAGCGCTGTTCGTTGGTCAAACCAACTGTCATCAGTGATCGTGATCAAAAATTGAGCCCCCTCATTGGCGAATTTTCTCGAAAGCCTTCCAAAATAACTCTCAAAGCATATTTGAACGGCAAATTTTGTTCCATTCCATTTGAAAATCGTGAATTTTTTCCCAGGGCTGAAGAAATTGGTGAGTTTTAAAAAACCAAAAACCCCAAATATTTGTGGATAAGGTAAAGTTTCAGTGAAAGGTACGAGGATGTGTTTGGAGTAGATCTGTTCAAGTCCACTCGCTCCAAAAAGACCGGCAGAATTGTAAAAATGCCCTTTGAAAGTGGAAGGGTAACCTAAAATAACGTGAATATCGTCAGCTCTCAAAGTGGAAACAAATTTGGGATAAACTGAACTTTTTGTGAAATCATACAAAAATGTTCCTTCCGGAAAAACAATCAAGGTGGAATTTTTGGACAGCTTGGCCAAATCGCTATCCACTCGTTGGACAATTTCCGAAGTTCTCAAGCGATATTGCTGGGACACAGAAACATCAGTTTGGACCACCCCAATTCGCATTTTATTCCTTCCAACTTTTAAGGGTTGAGGCACGATAAATGAAAGTGAATAAAAAACAATTATAACGAGTAATAGAGAAATAAGAGCGTACCAATGAACTCTGTTTTTTAAAGTTGAGTAGATCATGTAATTCATAAAAACGATGAGAAAAGTTATTCCGAGCGTCCCTGAGATGGTGGCAATTTGAATGAGGCCAATTTGCGAGTATAACGCATCTGAAAGCCTTGCACCGGTGAATCCCAGCTCTCCAAAGCCACGGAAATATTCCATAAGCGTGTAAAGTCCTGCAAAACTCATGGCGTGAAAAAAAACGGGAATTTTAGGTGATCGTATTCTTTCAATCAAGTTGTAAGACAATCCCAAAATTGCAAAAAAACTTCCCTCAATCACAACCATCAAAAAGAAAGCAAACACTCCAAGAAACGATGGAAATCCAATGAATTCGGATATATTTTTGGTCAGTGTGGGAAGAAGCCAATAAAGTGCGAGGCCAATGTACAAACTGCCAAAATACCAACCCCACAACAAAGCTTTCCACCATTTTAAATCTTTTAAGGAGAACAACAAAGGAACTAATCCAAACCAAACAAAGATAGAAGAAATCATTCCAGGCATGGATATGCCCAACAAAACAGATGAGATCGTGACAAGTGCTAATCTTTTTTTAAACTCTCCACGCTGAATTCTTTCTTGCACTTCGGACAAAAAAGCACCTCTGATCCCTTTCGCGTTTTGTAATAAAGCGTTTCTCCATCCTCTGGACATTTAAAGTCAGAAGGTTCATACCAACTTATAAAGTCACAACTTTCGGGATTGTTTTCACACAGGTAAAAAATCTTTCCGCGTTTACTTTTACGTATTGTTACTTTTCCTCCGCACTTCGGACAATGTCCTCGCGCATATTTAACAACAGGTCTGGTGTAATCACACTCCGGGTATCTGCTACACGATATGAATTCACCGTAACGTCCCATTTTCTTGACCAACGGGGCACCGCATTTGGGGCATTTTTCATCAAGCATTTCTGGCGTTGAGAGTTTTACGTGAGCCACGCTTCCATCGTAAGAAATTTCAGAACCCGCTGGAACTTTTTTTCTTTCGCCACAATTGGGACACTCCAGGTAAGTTCCATATCTCCCATATTTCAAAACCATTTCTGTGCCACACTTGGGACACTTGACATTTGTTTGTACCGCCACTCGAAGTTTTTTAGATTTAACTTCGTCGGCAACTCGATTAAGGTTTTCAACAAAATCATCGTTGAATTCTTTTAAAACTTTCTGCCAATCACTCTTGCCTTCTTCTATACCGTCAAGCGCTTTCTCCATTGACGCTGTGAACTTCAGGTTTACGATTTTAGAAAACTCTCTGGTTAAAAAATCATTGACAAGTAAACCAAGTACTGTTGGAACGAGATTTTTTTTATTTCTTTCGACGTACTTCCGATCGAGCAACGTTTGAATGATCGTGGCGTAAGTACTTGGCCTTCCAATTCCAACAGCTTCGAGTTTTTTCACGAGCGACGCTTCGCTGTATCTTGAAGGTGGTTTTGTTTCCTGTTCTAAAATTTCCGGGCTTACAATCTCAACTTTCTCACCAATACGAGCGCTGGGGAACGATGGTGTCTCGTTTTTAGTTGGCATCAACCTTTCAAAACCGTCAAATTTTCGCTTTTTGAATTCCATCACAAATTGTGCACGTTGCTTTTCATCAGAAATTTTAAAAGTTCGTTTTTCGTATACGGAATTGGTCATCTGTGATGCCATAAAACGTCTCCATATCAACGAGTAAAGAGAATACAATTCTTTTGACAATTTTCCTTTCAGTGAATCAGCATTCAACTCTGGATAAGTTGGTCTGATCGCTTCATGTGCATCTTGAGAAAATGCACTCTTCTTCACGATTCTTTTCTCGGAAACGTACTCTTTGCCATAATTTTCAGTGATGAACTCCATTGCCTTTTTTCGAGCCACCTCTGATATTCTGTAAGAATCTGTACGCATATACGTTATAAGGGCTATGGTCTCACCGTCTACATCAACACCTTCATAGAGTTTCTGAGCTAACTTCATAGTTTTTGAAACTGGAAAATTCAATTCCGATGCCGCCGCTTGTTGCAACGTGCTGGTTTTGAAAGGAAGAGGGGGCTTGAGAGCGGTGGTTACATCTTTCACATCCAAGATGGAAAATTCAGTTGAAAGGATGTAATTCAAGGCTTTGTCTGCTTTTTGTTGGGAATCAAAAGGATTTTTGTGAAGATCGACCTTATCAAAAAATTTTAATTTTGTCTTTTCTCCAAATATATTTGCCGTTATTTCAAAATACTTCTGAGGCTTGAACTTTTGAATGCTTTTTTCACGCTCACAAAGTATTCTGAGCGCAGCAGATTGTACTCTACCAGCACTGAGACCGTACTTAAAGACCTTCCATAAAATGGGACTTACTTTATACCCAACTATTCTATCAAGGATGCGCCTGGTGAGCTGGGAATTCACCATGTTCATGTCTATTTGTCTTGGTTTTTTCACAGATTCCTTTATCACTTTCTTTGTGATCTCGTTGAAAACAATACGGTTTTCATCTTTGACCTTCATCTTCAAAATTTTGGAAAGATGCCAAGCAATGGCTTCTCCTTCTCTGTCGTTATCAGTAGCAAGCAGGATCTCTTTTCCGCGTGCTTCAGATTTTAAGGTTTTAACTATTTTTTCTTTTCCTTTCAATATTTCGAATTCCGGCGTAAATTTTCCGTTTATTTTAACTCCAAAACTGGACACTGGAAGATCTCTAACGTGCCCTTGAGACGATAAAACGGTATACTCTTTTCCAAGATATTTTTGAATTGTTTTGGCTTTTGAGGGAGATTCAACTATTACAAGCTTTTTTGTCATGTATTCACATCCTTAAATATTAATTAACTCGCATTTTGTGCGAGAACTCTACACTATCACATTTTGTATGGCATCCCTTATGTCTGACTCTTTCATCCAATGGAAAGTTTTTTAGAAAATGTTCAAAGATCGTTCCAGTTGAGCATGACTTTTCGTCCAAGATAACGATCGTAATCACTCCACTCAGATTTTCCGTTCTTTTCTTTAAGAGAGTTTATTTGCCCTATTTTGGAATCCAAATCATCGGCGTGATGCAAAATCACCGCTTCAAGAGTTTTTGGCAAAGTTGGGGAACCCCATTCCAACTCGCCGTGATGTGAGAGCACCATGTGTATCAGGTGGTAAAGATCTCTTTTTGGAAAATCAGGAATTTTTTGGGCCCAATCGTTGACCATTTTCGCTCCTAAAACTATATGACCTATAAGTTCACCCTCCGTTGTACGATCTATCCCATAAGGTTCTATCTTGTATTCATATATTTTCCCAACATCGTGAACTGCAGCACCAACTATTAGCAAATCCTTATCGACATTTTGGTAGAGTTCGGCGATGGACTTACAAAGTTTCATCACCCCAAGAGTGTGTTCCAAAAGTCCGCCTCTATAAGCATGATGCACGATAATTGCTGCAGGAGCTTTGAGAAAATCTTCCACAAATTTTTGATCTTCGAACGGAATTTCAATGAGCTTCTTTAAATGCGCTTTGTGTACCTCATCCATTATTTTTTTAAACTCGGAATACATCTCGTTGACATCTTTCTTTGTAACAGAAATGAAAAGAGACGAGTCATATTCTTCTTTATTCAGTATCATAAGGGCATCCCGATCTTTGTCAACATTTATCTGCAGTTTATCCATATACATCATTACATGCCCACGAATTTTCACCACGGAGTTGATCTTTATTTTGGCATCGTTCTCACTCGCGTTGAACCAATCTACGGCACGTATCTCACCGCTTCGGTCCGCAAGCGTTAAAAGTAAAAATTTTTTACCATCTCTCGATTCCTGCAATCTTTTACTCGTGACCTTGAGAGTCATGGTAACAGTATCATTTTCGGAAATATCTGCCACCATTTTATAACCAGATAAATTCTCTTTGGAAAATCCTAACTTTTCTAGATACTCATCACTGAAAAGATCGCCAAGTTTCACCGATATCCACCACTTTCACTCTCCAACATAAATACGGGGAACTCTCTTGGAAATACCACACACAATTTCGTAATTTATTGTATTAGCCATTTCAGCTATTTCTTCAGCAGTTATTTTCTCATTTCCACTTTTCCCCATGATTATCACGTCGTCTCCCATTTTAACATTAAAAATGTCAGAAACGTCAACCACAATCTGATCCATGCTAACCCTACCCAGTATACGGGCACGTTTTGAATGGATTAACACGTAACCTTTATTCGAAAGACTTCTTGGTAGCCCATCAGCATAGCCAAAGGGAATGGTAGCAACTCTCATATCTTTATCAGCGGTAAAAGTGTGGCCGTAACCAACACTTTGTCCCTTGTACAATTTCTTCACGAATGAAACACTTGAATGAACACTCATAACAGGTTGAAGGTAATCTATTTGAACTTTTGAAGAAGGCTGTAACCCATATGATGCTATTCCAACTCTGCACATATTACCAACACGAACTTTCAAAACAGTCGCTGCGGCACTGTTTGAAACATGTACATAACGAGGCCTTTCAATACGACTTAAAAAATCTTTGAATTTTTCAATCTGTTCCGCACTTGTTTTATCTTCTGGTTCGTCGGCTGAGGAAAAATGAGTGTAAACGCCTTCAAGCAAGAATCTTGGGTCTTTGCCAATCTCTTCGTAAAGCTTTAAAGAACCCTCAAAACCGTGGCCAAGACGAGACATTCCAGTATCAACATTGATGTGTACTTTTATTTTTTCGTCTTGCTTAAGATGATGGGCAATTTCTTTCATCTGTTCAGATGAATAAATCGTGATTGAGAGTTCATGCTCCAGAGCTTCTCTGGTGTACGAGGGATCAAAATAGTTCAAAACGAGAATTGGCAACGTTATACCAGCTTCTCTTAGTTGAATTCCTTCTTCTAAAAATGCAACGATGAGAAATCCAACCCCATCTCTTTGACAAGCGTGAGCCAACTCAACAGCTCCGTGACCATAAGCATCAGCTTTGAGCACTGGAGCTACCGGCATTTCAATTCTTTTTGAAATTTCAAAAATATTGCGGAGGAACTTTTTAACGTTCACCTCCGCATATGTGTTCCGGCTTTCCATATCCTTCAAGCTCTTTGAACCTTTCCAGCTTTAAGACACCTGGTGCAAACCATTAAACGCTTTACTCTGCCTTCTTTATCTAACACTCTAACAGGTTGAAGGTTTGGCTTGAAAGTTCTCTTTGTCTTTTTGTGAGAATGACTTACGTTGTTCCCAGTTGAAATTGTTTTTCCACAAATATCACATTTTCTTGGCATTGTCTTTTACACCTTCCCTTATAGCTTTTTCATCTGGCGAATTATAACACGCTTGAACCAAAAACTCAACTACCCGAATTTTCTCAAAATAATACATGAAATCACCAACGGAAGAGTGAACGATTCCGGTTCTCTTCATTTTTGTGTGGATAAAAGTGTATAAAAATAAAACTCACCCTCGAAGTACTGTCAGAACATATGAGCTTATTGTTTTTTCATTTTTACCACCCCTTGAAGCCTTCGTCAAAACATATGAAGACGCCATACAAGATGTGAAATAACAAAGAGCAAGATTGCACAGTGTGCAATGTATTCTTGCTTTCACGACCAAAGCGATAGCTGCGAGGAGAGGCACAGGATGTGCCGAGAAAGCGAATCTAACAGGATGTTAGTATGCAGCGTGCTCTGTTTTTTTGTCATTCTGAACTTGATTCAGAATCTCGATCCACCTTGTTAGTTGCTTGGAGATCCTGAATAGTTCCTTCGGAACTTCCAGGATGACGTTAAGGTCAAAGACTCCAAATAAAAGAACGAATCAGTTTTGACAAGGCTTCAAAAAGATTACACTCACCGCTTGTAAAACGGTACTAAAATGTCAAAGAACGTCGTTATTCAAAAATATTACCCACACGATCGTGAAGAGAACCATGATTCCACTACGCTCCTTCTCGATCTGATAATGCACTTCGTTTGAACGTCTGATTCTTAAGTTTTCCAGCGATCTATTGAAAGTTTAATGGAATTTACGTTCTTAAAAATTCTAATTCTTCATAATAGCGTGAGACTTCTTAAAAATCTTATGAGTATAATTACGATATGCCAGATAAAAGAATATTGGGCTTAGATCCCGGTTTCGGGATAGTGGGATATGGTGTTATAGATGTTCATGGAAGAATAGAAACACTTGTAAAATACGGAGCGATACGGACAAATTCAAAAGATCCCATACCCAAAAGACTTGAAAAAATATACGACGTGCTTTCAAAAGTACTTACCGAGTTCATACCAGATGAATCTGCCATTGAGGAACTTTACTTTTTCAGAAATGTGACAACTGCCTTGTCAGTGGGAGAGGCCAGGGGAGTTATGCTTTTGGCACTCGAGAAATTTGGCGTCAAGATCTATGAATATACACCTATGGAAGTTAAACTTTCAGTTACCGGATATGGCAAAGCTTCTAAAAGACAGGTACAGGAAATGGTTAAAGTGATGCTTAAAATGGAAGAAATTCCTCGTCCAGACGACGCTGCTGATGCCCTTGCAATCGCCTTGTGTCATGCACATCAGTTCTTGATATGATGAATTCTTGACGAAAAAGAGAAAACGTGGAAGGTGTGTTAAGTGGCCTACAGAATACTCACAAACTTTGATCTCGCAGAGTTTTCATCTCAATTTGGTTTCGAAAATTCACACTCAAAAGTAAACGAGATCGTGCTGAAAAAAGAGACCGCAGAATTTTTCGTAAACGAATTTGAGAAAAAGAAAGAAATAGAAAGAATTTTGAGTGCATACATCCAAATGCCGGTAAAAATGCACACTTTTACTGTGAACAACAGGGAAGAGTTTTTCAAGACCCTTCTTCTTGACAGAGTTAAGATCCTAAATGGCGTGTTGGATGAGGTAAAAATGGATGGTAACATGGTTAAAATATTCGTTTCCAACGAATTTATTAAGGATAGAATAAGCGTGAATGGTTCTAGACGTGCCATAGAGTCTCTTGCAAAGGAATTTTTGCCTGGAATGAAAGTGGAAATTTTTTGTTCAAAGCACCCCAAAAGAGAGCAAAAAATGATTCCATCTTTCTTGTCAACTTTATCTAATACGACAAAAGCCAAGAAAACGAAGAAAAACTCAGAAAGAGAATCCCCCATCTCATCTATTGAATCACTTGAAATTGGAAACAAAGTTTGGATAGCTGGAGAAACTTTTGGTAAAAGTTTTAAAAATGGAAAAAATCCCATTTTTTCTTTTTCTGTGATCGATTCTACCTCCGCCATAAGGTGTAAAGCATTTGGACAATTAGCAAAAGAACTCGTAAAATCCATGCCGAGATACTGTATGATCTTTGGAAAAGTTAGTGAAGATAAATACTCACATGAGAATGTCATGATGGTTAGCTCTGTGGAAGAGTGGAAACCGGCATTCAGGATGGACAATTCTCAAGTCAAACGAGTTGAGCTACACTTACATACCACCATGTCAGCCATGGATGGTTTGGTAAACCCTGGAGAACTTTTTGAAACTTTAAAAAGATGGAATCACAGTGCAGTTGCTGTGACAGATCATGGTGTTATACAATCCTTTCCAACATTTGAAAAACTCAGTTTGAAAACCGGAATAAAGGCCATATATGGTATGGAAGCCTATGTGGTTGATGATACTGGTGATATACTTAGAAACGGAGCTCCCAAAGGAGAACTGAAAAATGCCTCTTTTGTTGTGATAGATTTTGAAACCACAGGCTTAAATGCGGTGAGTGATGAAATTATAGAAATAGGAGCGGTGAAAATCGAAAATATGAAAGTCACTCAAACGTTTCATTCTCTTGTGAAACCAAAAGGCGAAATTTCCATCAAATCTTCCGAAATCACCGGTATATCTGCGGCAGATCTGAAAGAAGCTCCCAACATAGAGGAAATTCTTCCAAAGCTCATGGCTTTTATAGGAAACTCTATTCTCGTCGCCCATAATGCGGATTTTGATTACAGATTCTTGAGAGAAACTGCGAAGAAACTTGGCGTAAATGTAAATCTTCCATACATAGACACACTTCAATTTTCAAAGGCGTTGTTGACACTTCCTGGATATGGGTTGGAAAAAGTTGTTAAAGCGCTTGAGTTGGGAGAATTCAATCATCACCGTGCTTTAGACGACACGAAAATCACCGCAGAAGTTTTTTTAAAACTCGTGGATATGTCAAACTCCAAGGGAGTGCATACTTTTGAGAAGCTCAACAAGCTTTCTAAAAATGTGAATGTCAAGTCTCTGCATCCATATCACATGACATTGCTTGTAAAAAACCAAGACGGTCTTATCAACCTCTACAAATTGGTCAGCAAATCTCATATAGAGTATTTCAAAGGCAAGCCAAGGATTCCCAAGTCTCTTCTTGCAAAAAGAAGAAACGGTTTGCTCATCGGATCTGCTTGTTTGTCTGGAGAATTGGCAGAAAACTATTTTGGAGGGGCAACGGAAGAAGAGCTGATACAGGTTGCTTCATTTTACGATTTTCTTGAAATTATGCCTTTAGATGTGAAAAGTGACGACAATTCACGTGATATAACAAAGGATCTTCTGAGGAAATTTTATTTAAAGGTTTACGCCTTGGGAGAATTGCTTTCAATACCAGTTGTCATGACTGGAGATGTGCATTTCTTGAATCCTGAAGATGCCAAAATAAGAGCTGTTCTTCAAGCAGCACAAGATTATAAGCACTTTAACAATCAACCAAGCCTTTATCTTAGAACAACTGAAGAAATGCTGGAGGCGGCTCAAAAGATATTTAAAGGAATTGAACATACAAACGAAATATGCAAAAAAGTTGTGGTAGAAAACACGAACAAAATTGCAAACGAGATCGAAAATGTGAAGATCGTGGAACCAAAGCTTCATCCACCCAAGATTGAAGATGCGGAGGAAACGATAAAAAAAGAGGCATATCGTAACGCCGTCAAAACTTATGGTGAGCCTCTTCCTGAACTTGTATCTGAAAGACTTGAGAGAGAACTTCATTCCATAATAAATCACGGTTACGCCGTTCTGTATCTCATCGCAAAAAAACTGGTTGAAAAATCAAAATCAGATGGCTACGTTGTGGGTTCGAGGGGATCTGTTGGTTCTTCACTTGTGGCAACAATGCTTGGAATCACGGAGGTTAATCCCCTCCCACCACATTATTATTGCCCCAAATGCCACTACATAGAATTTAACGATTCGGTGGAATCAGGTTATGATCTTCCAGCCAAAAAATGTCCCAACTGTGGGATGGATTTGAAAACTGACGGTCAAAATATTCCATTTGAAACCTTCATGGGATTTCATGGTGATAAAGTTCCAGACATAGATCTTAATTTTTCCGGTGATTATCAATCTAAAGCTCATAAATTTATAGAAAAACTTTTTGGTAAAAGACATGTTTTTCGCGCCGGAACCATATCTACAATAGCGGACAGGACGGCTTATGGTTTTGTAAAGGGATACATAGAGAAAACCGGCAAGCATTTAAACAAGGCGGAAATAGAGTATTTGGCGTCACGCCTCACTGGGGTGAAACGCACCACTGGTCAACATCCAGGCGGTTTGATGATAGTTCCAAAAGATCTCGATATTCATCAGTTCACAGCTGTTCAAAGACCCGCAAATGATTCCAAGAGTGATGTAACTACCACGCACTTTGATTATCATTCAATACATGACACCCTCGTAAAACTTGACATTCTCGGCCACGATGATCCCACAACGATGAAAATGCTCAAGGATCTGACCGGGATAGATCCAATGAAAATCCCAATGAACGACAAACCCACCTTGTCACTATTTTCTTCAACGAAATCTTTGGGTTTAAAGAAAGGTAAACTCGGGACAAATGTTGGAACACTTGGAATTCCGGAATTTGGAACTAACTTTGTACGTCAGATGCTTGTGGAAACAAGGCCGAGATCTTTTGGTGATCTCGTGAGGATTTCCGGTCTTTCGCATGGAACGGATGTGTGGGCAAATAACGCTCAAAATATCATAAGAGAAAAGAAAGCAACGCTAGAAAATGTCATAGCTTGCCGGGATGATATAATGAATTATCTAATGCGAAAAGGAGTTGATCCTTCCAAAGCTTTTGAAATAATGGAACGTGTTCGAAAGGGTAAAGATCTCAGACAAGAAGACGTAAGTGTTATGAAAGAAAACAAAGTTCCAGAGTGGTACATAGACTCTTGTCACAAGATAAAGTATCTTTTCCCCAAAGCTCATGCAGTTGCTTATGTGAGCATGGCTTTCAGAATTGCGTACTTTAAAGTTCACTATCCCTTAGCCTTTTACGCAACTTATTTCACAATTAAAGGTGGTGAATTTGATATAAAAGTTGCAAACGGCGGATTAGAATGGCTAAACATGGAATTACATCGGATAGCTGAAAACGGGGTGGAAAATGTTAAAGATAGAGCACGAAAAACAGCCTTGGAAGTTGCCAGAGAAATGCTTTTAAGGGGGTTTTCTTTTAGAGGAGTGGATATCTTTAAGTCAAGTGCCACGCGTTTTACCATAGAAAATGATGCCCTCAGAATCCCATTGAACAAAGTTTCAGGTCTTGGTGAAAAAGTGGCAAAATCCATAGAGAGAGAAAGAAACAAAAAACCCTTTAGATCAATCGAAGACTTAAGAACACGAACTCTTATCAACAAAACACACCTACAAATTTTACGTGATTTGGGCGCTTTAAAAGACTTACCAGAGAACGATCAAATAATGCTAATATGAGGATTGTTAGTTCGGAAAATTGGGAGTGAGAAAATGGTAAATGTGGAAGAATTGTTAAAAGATACTGGTGCGCTTTTAAAAGGGCATTTTTTACTCTCTTCGGGTCTTCATTCTGATACCTACATTCAATGCGCAAAATTACTTCAAAAAACGCGTTATGCCAAGGGTATAGGAAATGATCTCGCTTTAAAATTGCAAAGGTTTGATCCGGATTGTGTGGTATCTCCCGCAATAGGGGGAATAGTTATAGGATATGAAGTGGCTCGTAGTCTAAATATATCTTTCATGTTTGCAGAAAGAGACTCTAACGATGTTATGACATTTAGACGGGGATTCGATCCGGCAAATTTTAAACGAGTGGTCATCGTAGAAGACGTGGTGACAACTGGAAAATCCACGCAAGAAGTCATTGAAGCCCTTAAAAGACGTAATTCGCATGCTGTTGCCACTTCTTCAATAATAAGCAGGACTGAAATGAACGAGATAAATGGTCTTCCGTTTTTATCACTTATAACGTTACCATTAAAGTCTTATACCCCAGAAGAATGTCCTCTTTGTAAAAATGGAGTCCCTTTGAGCAAACCTGGAACGAGAAAAATTTTCAATTGACACGAAAAAAATTGGTTATTTTTCACTTTCTTATTCACATAAAAGAGGATCTCTTCACGATCGTGGAGGTAAGATAAGTAAAAGCGATAGATTCTTTGAGAAATCAGGCTATTTAGTCTTACCTTCAAAGCACTGTCAGAACATATGAGAATTTGGCCCGGTGGCCGGGATGACCTTTTATGACCAAGACAAAAGCCAAGAGGGATGTCTCTTTCCCTTACACAACCAAAGCAATAGCTACAAAGAGAGGCATGAGACATGTTGAAAAAGTGAAGTATTCAATGATGAATATCTGAGCATACTTTGATCTTGTTTTTTTGTTTTTACCACCCCTTGAAGCCTTCGTCAAAACATATGAAGACGCCATACAAGATGTGAAAGAACAGAGCAAGATTGCACAGTGTGCAATGTATTCTTGCTTT
>WFSH01000066.1 GCA_015486145.1 Mesoaciditogaceae bacterium | reverse complement strand
TTTTGAATGACTTTGATCAAACTCAAGGACAGAATAGAGATTTGTCATGTTTTATCCACACAATCCCGCGGAGAACCAAACAATTCGATAGTTTGACTTTTTGCAAAATTTTATGATAAAATAAAATTAATCTTAAGTTATGAGACAATATTGTTTTGAAAATTTCTCAAAAAGGGAGTGATTTTCTGTGAAAAGCATCATAATTTTGTTGGTAGTTGTTTCAATATTAGCAGGCACGTTGTACGCCGGGACTTACATTGGCGGAGGAGTTACGCACGAATTTGGTGGTTCTGCAAGAAATATGTTCGAGGGAAGGCTAACCTTTGGTTCGAGTTTGTCTGTTGATGTAGCTGGGCACCTTCTTTTTTCAAATCCCAATCCAGCATATTGGGTTCAATTTTATACGTATTTGAACTTGGACATACCCATTTCCAATTTTGAAACTTATGTGGGATTCAGCCCAACTTGGTTCTTTTACAGGGGAATTTTTTCTGTACGTGAATTAAAAGCTCATGGATACGTTCATGGGGGTGTTGCGTTAAATCTCAAACCAGTTAGAGTTTATGGAGAAGTGTCCTATCAACTGATTTACTCTCCTATCTCGCTTGGTACCGTTCCAATGGGGACAGTAGGAGTTCAATTCGGATTTTAGTTTTCAAAAATGTGCATTAACGATTAAGGTCGTTTTCTTTTTTGGAAAAAGGCCGTTTGTGTACTGTATCTAACATATCTCTATACACCTACTCTACATTTCATGATTTAATGTAAATTTTTTATGAGTGGGATTCTCCTGTGGAGAATGTCTTTCCCACTTTCATGTCCGAAGCGGAAGCTGAGTGGGATTCTCCTGTGGAGAATGTCTTTCCCACTTTCATGTCCGAAGCGGAAGCTGAGTAGCAATTCGAAACCTTGACAAGTGTGAAAGAGTTAAGGTATAATGCAAAAGTGATGATGAGTGCGTAGCTCAGTGGGAGAGCGCTTCCTTGACGCGGAAGAGGTCGCAGGTTCAATCCCTGCCGCACTCACCAGAAGGAGTGTAAAAATGGGTAAAAGTTTAGGAACTCGAATATTTAAAATTGATGCGTGGTGGTGGTACGGCCGGTATTTTGGTCGTACTTGACGCGTGTTTTTTAATTGAATGTCAAAAGCCAAAATACCGGGGACTCTTTAATAAAAGAATCTCCGGTATTTTTTTATATCAAAAAAGGAGGCGGTAACGATGAACAGAAGGGTGTATTTAAATGACGAAGATATTCCAAAGTACTGGTACAACGTTAAGGCTGATGTGCCGTTCGGCTTTGATCCCCCGCTGGATCCGGAGACGAATGAGCCCATGGATCCAGAGAAATTAGCCGCGATCTTCCCGAAACATTTGATAGAACAGGAAATGACGTTGGAAAGAGAAATACCAATTCCCTCCAAGGTACGTGAAGCGTACGCGATCTACAGACCCACTCCCCTTGTACGTGCGATTGGGCTTGAGCGTGCGTTAGACACACCCGCTCACATCTATTATAAAAATGAATCTGTCAGTCCAACGGGAAGCCATAAACTCAACACGGCGATCGCTCAAGCATATTTTAACAAAGATGAAGGGGTTGCCAAACTTTCGACCGAAACAGGTGCCGGTCAATGGGGAAGTGCACTTGCCTACGCGACAAAAATTCTTAACATGGATGTTGAAGTTTTCATGGTGAAGATCAGTTTGGAACAGAAACCGTTCAGAAGACGCATGGTTAATTTTTTTGATGGAAAAATTCATCCAAGTCCAAGCTCGTTGACGGAAAATGGGAGGTCATTTTTGAGCAAGGATCCAGATACAACTGGAAGCCTTGGAATGGCGATAAGTGAAGCGGTTGAATTTGCTTTTAAGTCCAAGAATGTTAACTATTCTCTCGGCAGTGTTCTCGATCACGTTTTGCTTCATCAAACTGTCATAGGACAAGAAGCAAAGAAACAGATGGAAATTGTTGCTGAGGAACCAGACGTGCTTTTGGGGTGTTTTGGGGGTGGCTCTAACTTTGGTGGATTTGTGCTCCCGTTTATACCTGAAAAGTTAAAAAATGAGAAATTGGAGATCGTTGCTTGTGAGCCCGTGGCGTGTCCATCGTTGACGAAAGGAGAGTATCGCTACGATTATGGGGATTCAGCCGGATTAACTCCACTGTTGAAGATGTACACGTTGGGAAAAGATTTTGTTCCGCCGCCAATTCACGCGGGAGGTTTGAGATATCACGGAGCTTCTCCTATAATAAGCAAGCTGATACATGAAGGAATGATAAATGCCATCGCCGTTGATCAGGAAGAAGCTTTCAACGCCGCAAAACTTTTTTCAGTTGTGGAAGGAATTATACCGGCACCTGAAACAAGCCATGCAATTGCCGGGGCCATTCGGTATGCCAAAGAGGCGGCCAAACTCGGAGAAAAGAAAGTCATCGTTTTCAACTTTAGCGGACACGGACTACTTGATTTGAACGCGTACGCTTAGAAAGACAAATTTTGCGTTCAAAAAAGCGCCCGAAAGGGCGCTTTACAAATGAAGCTTTGTGCTTTTACTTACGGGGTTCAATGGCAAATTTAAGCGCGGTTCTGGTGTCCCCATCAATTTCAACATCGACAAATGCTGGAATGCACACCAAGTCCATTCCACTTGGTGCGACATAGCCCCTCGCGATGGCGATCGCTTTTACGGCTTGGTTAACCGCTCCAGCACCAATCGCTTGGATTTCTGCTCTACCATTTTCTCTTAATACTCCAGCGAGTGCACCTGCAACTGCATTCGGTCTAGACTTGGATGAGACTTTCAAAGCTTCCATGTTTTTTGCCTCCCTTGGTAGATGCTTTTTGACACAAACTACGATCAATTATTATACAAAAAAATCAACAATGAAGTCAACAGGTCTTAACATTTTTGTTTTCTTTTTTCCATTCGACTACGATTGTCATTTCTCCAACAAAGTTTATAACATCGGATAGCTCGCAAGGCGATCCTCTGTAAAAGCTTTGATGAAGTTTTGTCATTTCTCGAGCTACGAAGATTTTAGAATTGGGCGAGATGTTGCATATTTCTTTCAAGGTTTCTTTAAGTCTATACGGAGATTCGTAAAAGACGGTTGCCATGTTTAGTTGAGAAACCTCCCTGAGTAACTTTCGCATTTTTGAACCGCGTGGTAAAAAGCCCAGGAACACAAAATGCGAAGCGTTTAAACCGCTTGCAGCTATTGCACACACAACCGCACTCGGACCGGGAATGACATCAATTGGAATGTTGTTTTTGTGGCAAGCATCGATCAATTTTAGTCCCGGGTCAGAAATTACCGGCATTCCCGCATCGCTAACGAGTGCATATTCCGCACCTTTTTTCAATTCTTTTACGAGTTTTGGAATTTTTCGAGATGAGTTTTGATCGTTGAAAGATATCAATTTATTGGATATTAGGTAATGATTCATCAACTTTATCGTTTGGCGTGTGTCCTCGCATAAAATGGCATCTACGCTTTTCAGGATTTTCAAAGCTCTTTGTGATATGTCGGAAAGGTTCCCAATCGGCGTTCCAACAATTTTTAATCCCATACTTTCACATCCGCAACGTATTTCTCCCAGTTTATTTTTTTGCGAAAAGGTACAAATCCCGCGTCGAAGGTGGTGTGAAACGCGGTAACGATGGCATCTTTTACATCCTCAAATTCAACGTTCAAACACTTTGAGACACATGTGGTTGATTTCTCAAGTCGTGTGATCAGTTTTTCTCTTTGTGCTCGTGTCATTCTAAAACTGTTTGCGTACTCAACAAAATGACATTTCATTGGAATGGAACCATGTTGAAGAACAACACCATTTTTTCTAACCTGTGCACTTCCAACGAGCTTTTTACCATTTGATATCACTTCATGGAGAGAAGTAGTTGCAAAACATGCGGCAAATTTTGTGTATCTTTCTTTAGCGCGTTCCCTCGCAATTTCGCAGTTCAACCCAATCTCATTTAACCCTTTTACAATGGCTTTAGAAATCTCAAGGTAGGTCTTTATAACACTTCTTGAGACCATGAATTCTGGTAGTGCAACTGCGTAAGTTAGCTCATCACAGTGAAAAACGGCTCTTCCTCCACTTGGACGCCGTACCAATCCAAAATTCATCTCTTTGAGGTAATCGATGTTTATCTCTTCAATATTTTGAAATTTTCCAATTGAAAGTGTTGGAACACTCCATCCGTACAACCGTAAGATTGGAGTTCCCATTTGTGCTATGTTCATCATCGCCATATCCGTTGACATGTTGCGTTCTCCATCAAGGATTTCGAAATCGATCAGGTACCATTTCAATTTATACCATCTTCTTGTATACGATCACATATCTATGGACTTTTTTCATGGGATATGAAACGCTGAGATTTACAACACGTTCGAATTTCAGATCATTTTTGTCCTTAAGCATTTCTTGTTGATCTATTCGCGCTTTGAAAATTGCAACAATTCCGTTGGGTTTGACAAAGAGGTCGGCATACGTGACGACCTTTTCAAGGGAACCCATGCCTCTCGATACCACCAAATCAAACATGTTTTTGTGAGTTTTTGCCAGTTCTTCTACGCGCTTTGTTATCACTTCAACATTTTTGATTCCGGACATGTCAAGGGCACTCCTGAGCAAAGCCGTTTTCTTTTGGGATGAATCAACCAACGTAAATCGTGCGTTTTTGAAGTAAACCGACATAGCCACACCTGGATTCCCAAATCCAGTTCCCAAATCGATGCAAGTTGTTGGATTTATGAATTTTGAAAGCACTTTGGCGGTTAACAAAGGTTCTACCACAAAAACGTAAGGTATTTCTCTTGCTGACACCGATGTGAGGGCGTGAATGTTGTTCCATTTTTCGAGAAATTTTATGTACGTTTTCAAACTGTCCACCGTTTGGATTTCAATATTAAGATCGTTGGTTCTAAGTGGTACAAGCAATTCCATGGGGTCACCTTCTCATTCATAAAAAATTAAATCTGATTGTTGGAATTTTCAGCAATTGAATTTCAAATGGCTCTCTTCACGATAGAATGGGTAACATTTTTAAAATAATAGCATTCTTTGACATTTTAGTACCGCTTTACAAGCGGTGAGTGTAATCTTTTTGAAGCCTTGTCAAAACTGATTCAGACGTTTTTTGGAGTCTTTGACCACACCGTCATCCTGAAA
>WFSH01000065.1 GCA_015486145.1 Mesoaciditogaceae bacterium | reverse complement strand
CTTTGCTTTTCTATTCTGTGGCCACATATGTCGCATTATCGAGGGTTTATTACGGTGTTCATTACCCGTCGGATGTGTTGGTTGGAGCTGTTATAGGATATATCACGGCAAAATTAACTTATGAATTCCTCAAGCCGTACCGTTCAAGCCACGATGTAACTGTTGGCTTTTCAAAATGCTTTTGAAAAAGGGAAGATAGTGTAAATAATTGCTGCAAAAAGGTAGGAAAGGTTGAAAGAGGAAAAAAGTTCCTGTATCCTATTCTCAAGAACCATCAATTTAAATCAAAAGAAGTTCATAATATTTTTGCCCTTGTGCCCCTGCAACTTCATGATTTCCAACAACCGTGTAAAATGGAATGTCAAAAATCTTGACAACATTCAGAAAACCCATGTACTCTTGCCACGTACGCTGTTTGTCAGCGCCATACTCGTAGATGAGATTTCCAACCTCCACAACGAAACCTGGGTATATCCACTCAACATCTTGAACTACTTGCTTAAAAACAGGTGGTTGAACATCCTGATTGTTGAAAGGTCTATTATCTCCAAAAACCACGAATCTGAATTGTTGTGAAAAACCCAAAGATGCAATTACACTGAAGAACAAAAGTGAGAAAACAAGCTTTCTCGGCTTTGTTTTCATTTTTTTCTCCTCTCAATTTTCAATGCACTCTTTTTTTATTTTTTTTGTTTGATATTGCTTTTTTCATACTTTCGTACTCATCTTTAGTTATTTCGCCATCTTTATATTTTTTGTTTAGAGCTCTAAAAACTCCATCGTTATATTTATCGCTGCCGTAATGATGATTGTACCAAAACCGGGAAATCTTCTTTGATAAATACACAATTACAATGACAACAGCTAAAACTATGCCAATTCCCAACAGTAAAGCGAACCATCCTTCTGTTGAAAATGGGAAAAAACCGGCACCTTTTATTCCAGACCAGAACATTTCAATCCCCTCCGGAAGAGATTTAATTTTAACAATGATTTCAAAACACCGTTATATTGTTATTATGATATCATAAAAAATGGCTCTCTTCATTTTTGTGTGGGTTGCTGCATATATAAGCAATTCAGCCATTTCTTAAAAAATATTCGAGTATCTTTACAGCGTTGGTCGCTGCTCCCACTCTAACGTTGTCAGCCACATTCCAAAACATTAAGGCTTTTCCATCGTTTGAAATTCTTAGTCTTCCCACATGTGAAAGGTCGCTACCGAACACTTCAATGGCAGTTGGATAATCTTTCCACACTTTTATCGAGGGGGCTTTGTTGAACACTTTTATTACCTCATTCAAACTAAAATTCCTTTCGAACTCGGCGTAAACCGACTCAGAATGACCGTAAATTACAGGTACTCTGACCGTAGTTGCATCCACAACGCAGGTGCAATCCATGATCTTTCTCGTTTCGTTGATCATTTTCATCTCTTCTTCGGAAAATCCATTTTCTTTAAAAGCACCTATTTGCGGAACGCAATTGTAGGCAATTTTTCTCGGATATACCACAGGATCCGAGCTTTTTGTTATTTCATCTTTCAACTCGTTTATACCCTTTCTTCCACTTCCGGAGACTGCTTGCATTGTTGTGACAACGACGTGTTTCAACTTGTACACGGCATGAAGAGGATTTAGAGCAAGGACAAGTTGAATCGTGGAACAGTTTGGATTTGCCACTATCCCGTGGTAGTCTTTTAGAACATCTGCGTTAATTTCTGGAACCACGAGTGGAATATCTGGATCCATTCTGAAAGCGGATGAATTGTCTATCACAGTACTGCCATGTTTGGCAGCTATGGGAGCAAATTTTCTTGAAACATCTTTTCCGGCAGAAAACAACAAATAATCAAACCCTTCTTCCATGGATTTTTCCGTTAATTCTTCGGCTTTTATGATTTTTGAATTGAAGGACAGTTTCGTTCCAGCAGATCGTTTTGATGAAAAAAGTCTTAACTCTTCAAAATCATGTCCCCTTTCTTCCAAAACCTTTATCATTGTCCTTCCAACTTCTCCTGTTGCCCCAACAATTCCCATTTTCATACCAATTCGGATCCCACAACTTTTTTGTGAGAACCAATTTTCACCACCTTTTTGTTTGATTATGCGATATTGTACCACTTTTTAGGGGACATTGTTGTAATGCTTCCATCAGAGTGAGAAACAAACTTAGGAAGCTTAACGTCTTTCCTTTCATCTCTGAAACGAAAGTTGAAAGGTAACCCGCTCATTTGACATAACTATCCACTCATGGTATAACTAAGTATCAATCATAGGTTGAACCATGTGAACATCTCTTTTGCAACAAGAAAGATCGGTTCTCTTCATTTTTGTGTGGTAAAACATGACAATTCTCTATTCTGTTCTTGTAGGTTTGATCAAAGTCATTCAAAAATACATTGTTATCAAGTAAAAAGAACAAGCATCCTCGAAGTACTGTCAGAACATATGAGCTCATTGTTTTTTCGTTTTTACCATCCCTTGAAGCCTTCGTCAAAACATATGAAGACGCCATACAAGATGTGAAAGAACAGAGAGCAAGATTGCACAGTGTGCAATGT
>WFSH01000064.1 GCA_015486145.1 Mesoaciditogaceae bacterium | reverse complement strand
TGCCGAGAAAGCGAATCTAACAGGATGTTAGTATGCAGCGTGCTCTGTTATGAGCATCTTGTATGGAACAAACGTCTGAATCAGTTTTGACAAGGCTTCAAAAAGATTACACTCACCGCTTGTAAAGCGGTACTAAAATGTCAAAGAATGTTGTTATTCAAAAATACTACCCACACTGTTGTGAAGAGATCCATAAAGGCGAATCTGGTTCTGATAAAGCTTCAAAAAATTGAATTGCTTGTAAAGCGGCATTTAGAATGCCAAAAAGTCTCTTTATTTTAAAAACAGTACTCATAATATCTCGCAAAGGATTTGATTGAAGGGGTATTTTGGTGGTACAATAGATTGTGAAAAAAATAATTTTAGGAGATACAAAGTGCTTCTTTCAGAGATTGTAAATTTGATTGATGGAGAAAAGCTTTGGGAATTTGAAGATGGCGATTACCAAGTTGTTGGAGCGAGCGACATGCTGAGTGAGCTGTTGGCTTTTGCGAAAGAAGGTATGGTTTTCATCACAGGTCTTTGTACGCCTCAAATGGTTAAAACTGCCGATATAGTTGGTGTTGGGGCAATAGTGATCGTGCGAAGAAGGCAAGTTCCAAATCAAACCGTGCAAGCGGCGAAGAATATGGGGATACCGCTCGTGTTGACGAGCTTAACAATGTATGTGGTATGTGGAAAATTGTTTTGTGCGGGCTTGGAAGACGTTAACGGTGTAAAGAAATGACGAAGATGGAGAAAATAGACGATCTCATCAAACGGGTACAGTTTTACTTTAAAGAGGTAAAAGTTGAAGAATTCATGACGTCGCCTGTTTTCACCATTCGCCAAGATCAGGCAACCGTGCGAGCAAAAGAAGCAATGAGACTCCGACATTTTTCTGGGATCCCCGTTGTGGATGAAAACGATAAGCTCGTTGGTATCATAAGCATCGAAGATATAATTCACGTTTTAGAAAGTGGTGATCTCAACACTCCCGTTTCGCAAAATATGAGCAGAAAAGTTGTGACGCTTTCAAAAAATGAACTGATAGTGGATGTTGCCAAAAAATTTGAACTTCACGGTTTTGGAAGATTTCCAGTGGTTGATGAGGAAAAAAGAGTTGTGGGGATCGTCACGCAACACGATTTGGTCACCATTCTTTTATCAAAACTCAGCATATTGTACGTTCACGATGCCAGAAGAGAACCATTTGTTCATACTGAAAACTACAGATCAGTTCCGACAGGCATAAGTTTGAAAGAGGAGATTCCAGAATTTCAATTTGACATAGATTATATGGATGTGTCACTTGCAGGAACAGGAGCATCGAAACTGAAAAAATTTCTTCTCTCTCAAGGGTTTTCGCCCAAATTTGTGAAAAGAGTGGCAATAGCAACCTACGAAGCGGAGACGAATGTTGTGATTCACTCAGGGTCAACAGGTGTTATAAACGTTTATTCAAAGTATGGTGTTTTAATCGTAAGGGTTGAAGACGATGGAAAGGGAATAGAAGATGTCGAAGTAGCCATGCATGAAGGTTATTCGACTGCTCCGGATTACATAAGAGAAATGGGATTTGGAGCGGGAATGGGACTGGCCAACATCAAAAGATGTGCAGACAAGATGATGATCATTTCAGAACCTGGTAAAGGTGTTGTGATAGAAATGGATTTTTGGGGGCATGAAAATGAAAGTTTCTGATCTTGAAGAGCTTGGCTTCAAAAGAATAACAGACGGTGATGGAGAATTAAAACATGGATACATTTGCGATTTGCTGAGTGAAGTAATGGCAAAGGCCGAAGCTGATACCGTGTGGCTTACCGTGCAATCCCATATGAATGTCATAGCGGTTGCGGCGATAACGGGAATTAGAGCGATAGTGCTTTGTAATGGCCATAAATTTGATGAGGATACGATGGAGAAAGCAAAAGCTGAAAAGATTTCTCTTTTCACCACTTCTTTGAATGCTTTCGAAGCTGGTGGAAAGTTGTATGACAAAGGGTTGAGATGATATTCAAGGGTGATTTTCACATTCATACGTGTCTTTCACCTTGTGCCGATATAACAATGGTTCCAGGAGCTATGGCTTCCGCCTTTGAAAAAGCTGGAACGGAGTGGGTAGCGATAACAGACCATAACAGTTGTGGAAATGTAGAGGTCTTTGAAAAAGTGTTAGGTGTGCACGGAATAAAATCAATTCCCGGCATAGAGGTTCAAACCATTGAAGAGGTGCACGTTCTTGTTTATTTGAAATCTACGAAAATCGCCATGGATTTTTCAAATGAAATAAGAAGGCATCTTCCGAATGTTGAAAATGATCCGGAACACTTTGGATATCAATTATTTGTGGACGAAAATGACAATTTCATTGGAATGGAAAGTGCCATGCTTTCGGCATCGACGGATTTGTCAATTGACGATTTATGGCAAATGGTCAAACGTTATGACGGTTTATTCGTGTACGCGCACATCGATAGAATGTTTGGAGTTGTGAAACAACTTGGCTTTATTCCTGAATATCCTCCTTTTGATGCGGTAGAGGCTAAGGGAGATGTAAATGCAAATTGTACGATTTTGCGATCCTCTGATGCGCACGCTTTATCACAAATTGAAAAGCCAAAAATGAGAATAAAAGCGCGTTCCCGGACATTCGATGAATTTAGAAAAGCCTTAACAAGAAAGGATATGTGGAGTTTTTGAGAACGATAGCCGATCATGTTTTAGATATAGCGCAAAATTCTGTAAATGCTCAGGCAACCTACGTGAAAATCAATTTTGTGGAAGATCATGAAAAAATTGTCATAAAAATAAAAGATAATGGTTGTGGGATTAACAAGGAAGAACTCTCAAAGATTTTTGATCCATTCTTTACTACGCACGAAGAGATCAGAAGGGTTGGGCTTGGGTTACCTTTTCTGAAGCAAAATGCTGAATTAACTGGTGGATATGTACATGTAAGTTCGACACCTAAAATAGGTACTGTTTTAGAAGCAACACTTTTCAAAACAATAGATTGTCAGCCAATAGGGGATCTTGCCGGTACATTTGCGGCACTTGTAACCTCATCAACAGGTGTCACTTGGGAAATCAGGAGATGCTTGGGAAAAGAGTGCTATGATTTTTCATCTAAAGCTCTTGATGGCGTAGATTTGAGTTCTCCAAAGGTGATCAAGATGATATTCGAATATTTTAAAAACATGGAATCATCTCTTTGACTTATACAATTTTTGGAGGTGTTTTGAATGCCTGTAATTCTTGAAACTGATTCGCGATTTAAAGAGCTCGATGAGTACATTGATGGTGTTAAAGAAAAACGTGGTATGCTAATTGGCGTACTTCACAAAGCACAGGAAATTTTTGGATATTTGCCAAAAGAAGTACAAAGCCACATAGCCAAGAAATTAGGTGTGCCAGAGAGTACCGTGTACGGAGTGGTGACGTTTTATTCTTTTTTCACCATGGAACCAAGGGGTAAATATCAAATAAAGGTTTGTATGGGAACCGCTTGTTACGTCAAAGGCGGTAACAAGCTACTTGAAAGATTGAGGGAAGAACTTGGAGTAGAAGGAAGCGAGCCAACGAAAGATGGTTTGTTTTCCGTTCATGAGGTTAGATGTTTGGGTGCGTGCAGCATGGCGCCAGTAGTTCTCGTTGGAGAAAGAGACTTCTACGGACGAGTAACTCCGGACAAAATACCTCATATTCTTAATTCTTACAGAAAAAAGGAGGTCAAGGACGATGAAAATTAAAAGCCTTGAAGAACTTCAGAAAATAAAAGAGAAAGCTCTCAAAGAGATAAGCGGCCGTGATACGAAGAAACGGGGAAGGATAGTAGTTGGAATGGGAACTTGTGGGATAAGTGCGGGTGCAAAAGATACCTTAAGGGCACTCGCCGATGAGCTTGAAAAACAATCCATAGATGATGTGGCGGTCGTTCAATCTGGATGCATGGGACTGTGTGAAGTGGAGCCCACGGTCGAAGTTCAAATTGGCGATGAAGAACCTGTTATATACGGACACGTGGATGAGGAACAAGCCAGGAGAATTGTGAAAGAACACGTCATGAAAGGTCACATCTTGAGCGATATACTTGTGAAGCGCGGAAAGATTTGATTAAGGAGGCAATCGTATGGCTGTGGAAAATACGATCCTTATTTGTGCCGGTGGGGCGTGTATATCGGCCGGTGAGGAATCGGTAAAATCTGTTCTCGAAGAAGAACTGAGAAAATACGCATTAGACGGAGTTGTAAAGGTTGTCGAAACAGGCTGCATGGGAGCTTGTAATTTAGGACCCATAATGATCGTGTACCCAGAGGGGGTCTTCTATCAAAAACTCAAACCCCAAGATGCCAAAGAGATAGTGGAAGAACATCTTTTAAAGGGAAGACCTGTACAAAGATTGCTTTACAAAGGTCCCACAGGTGAGATCAAGCCGAGAGCCAAAGAGGA
>WFSH01000063.1 GCA_015486145.1 Mesoaciditogaceae bacterium | reverse complement strand
TTTATCTTGATAATCCCATCTTGCCACAAAAAATAAGGATGGACGACTTTAGACGAAAGAAATCCAGCAAACTCTTTATCTGTCGCGATGAAATAGTCAGAAACCACACCGTTTTTGAATTCCCATGGTATGGGAGACATCATGAATCCAACGGGAAAATCCCCGCTTCGTATAGATTTGAAAACTTCTTCAGGCTTTACAAACGTGCATGGTCCCCACGATTGAAAGTTGTTCATAAAAAGCATTTTGGAAGAATCGAATTCCCCAAGTTCCAGATCTTCAACAAACTTTGAGCTATCTGAGAAATTTTTCAGCGAAAATTCAATTTTAAAACCATTATCCTCAACCACATTGGCACTGATTCTAACATTTCCAACATCAATGTTACATCTCCCAAATTCAATATTTTCGCCAAATATTTTCAATTTCTTTCACCTTTCCAATATCTTTATCTATTCGTGCTGTCACGCACTATTAATTCTGTTTTCAAAACGATTTTACTTTCAGGTTTTAAGAGAAGTTCAAAAGAAAGCTCGCCAATAGTTTTTTTCTTCATCCTCATCGTCGTCAAACTTGGGGTGATGATGGAAGAATATGCTATGTCATCGTATCCAATTACTTTAACATCTCTTGGAACTTGAAAATTAAGCTCCTTTAGCGCTTTCAAAACACCAAAAGCCATCAAATCATTGTATACAAATATCCCATCAAACTCTACACCATTTTCTACAAGATCTATTATAGATTTATAACCCCCTTCGATCTCAATTCCACCAGTCTTGATCAAATCTTCATTCACCCTTATTCCGGCTTCCTTGAGAGCCATTTTGTACCCTTCACATCTTTCAATAGACGCCGTGTTGTAAGGTTGTGCACCTATGAAAGCTATCCGCTTACACCCCCTTTCAATCAAATGCTTCGTAGCCCTGCACCCTCCATCGATCTCATCACTGTAAACCATTGGTATATTCAACTTTTCGAATTCTTTTATATGTCTACCCATGATCACAAACGGAACCCTCAATTTCTTTAATTCGAAAATATCATCATACTTTTCTTGATTAGGTGCTATTAACAAACCGTCAACTCTTCTTTCAAGAAGCATGCGAATTCCTTCCACTTCTTCTTCATAATTTCTACTGGTATTTACAAGGATTACGTGATACTCGTATTTTTTTGCCGCAGATTCTACACCTTTTAAAACCTCTGCCCAAAATGGATTTGCATTATCTTCTATAATCACGCCAACGATATGAGTCTTCTGTTTTTTCAAAGACAAAGCAGACCGATTGGGAACGTATCCCAGTTTTCTCGCAACTTCAAGTACCCTTTGACGTGTATTTTCGTTCACATCGGGTTTTCCATTTAAAGCCCTTGAAACAGTGTTCACAGAAACACCTGCTATTTTTGCTATATTCTTTAAAGTCACGAATCCCATTTTTCCCTCCACTTTACTTGAAACTCTTTTTGGCACACTCAACCAATCTTTGTTTTCTAACCTTTAACAGCTCCAAATGTGAGACCCCTTATAAGGTATCGCTGAAAGATCAAACCTATAGCAATTGGTGGAAGCATTGTTATTAATCCTGCTGCTGCTAAGGGACCCCATTCTATGTTATAGCCAGTGACAAATCTTCCAAGGTATACAGGTAACGTTTGAGCTGCAGAATCACTAGTCAAAACAGTAGCAAGTAGAAAAGCACTCCAAGTTTGTACAAAACTAAGAACTACTACGGCAGCTACGCCGCTTAAACTTAATGGGAAAATAACATGTCTGAAAGTTTGAAGTCGTGTAGCTCCATCCACATATGCAGCTTCATCAAGTTCCTTTGGTATCTCATTGAGAAATGATATCATCACCCATATTCCAAATGCTACTGTTGGAATAAGATAAACTAATATAAGGCCGAGCCAAGTGTTTAGTAAATGAATTTTCACATATATAACATACAACGGGATAGCAATTGTTATCGGTGGAAGCATTCTCATAGAAATAAACCACCCAGCTAAGCCTGTTCCACCTATTTTGTATCTTGATATGGCATATGCTGCCATCAAAGATATAGCCGCTGATATAAAAGCAACGGCAGAAGAAACAACCAAACTATTTCTCAAAAATGGAAGAATTCCTTTTACGGCAAAATTAGCTAACGTTGGATGGAATGGCCAGAAATGTGGAGGCCACGTGTTCCATTCGCTCATAGGTTTGAAGGCTGTTATCGTTATCCAATAAACTGGAAACAAGAAAACACAAAGAATTAAAATGATTACTGCATATCTTACGATCTTTAATATTCGGGATACCATTCTTTTGTTCATTGCTATCCCTCCTTCCTTAACTCTAAAGTTTCTCCAAGATTCAAAACCTTTATTAATAAATTAACAAGAACAGCACTTGCTATAAGCAATATAAGTGCTAAAGCAGATGCGTATCCTATATCCCATCCATATGAAACTCCCACTTTGTATATATAGAAGCTCCACGAAGAGGTTGCCATACCGGGTCCTCCCCATGTCGTCATATAAATTTTCCCAAAAATCTTTAACGCATCTATCAACCTTATTATCAAAGCTATATAAATAAAACTCTTTAAAGTTGGAAACTCGACATTCGCAAACAGTTGCCATCTGCTTGCGCCATCAACCTTTGCCGCATCTATGAGATCTTGTGGGACAGAAAGAAGTCCTGCATAAGTAATCAAAAATATAAATGGAGTCCATTGAATTACGTCCAAAAAAAGAATAACAAACTGCGCAGTTGCTGCATGACCAAACCATGCAATTTCAGATATACCAAAAAGAGACAAAAAATAATTAGCAGAGCCAAATAAATAATTGAAAATCATTTGGGCAGAGATTCCAAAAACGATCCCGGGTATCATCATAGAAATTAAAAACAATAATCTGAATACCCTTTCACCTTTTATTCCACGTATTAGCAATCCAAACATAATACCTATTACCATTTCAATGGGAACAGCTATTAACAAAACCATGGCAGAGAACCAGATCGATCCCAAAGCGAGGGGATCATGAAAAATTTCAAAATAGTTTGATAATCCAATGAATTGTCCTGTTCCACTCATCGATAAATTCAAGTTTGTAAATGATGTGTATATCATATAAATAAATGGATATATCGCCATAACCAAAAAAAGGATAACAGCGGGAAGTATAAACAGTATCGCTATTCTTCTATCATGTGCTCTTACCGAATTTTTTACTGGTTTGTTTTTGTTCTCGAGTGCTATGGTGGACTCTTCCATACTTTTTCTCTCCTCTCAGAATTTCTTTATCTTCTTTATCTCAGCAATATTATATTGGTAAGGAGGGAATAAATTCCCCCCTTACCTTTATTGTTTTATTTTCCTCATTTGCTTGAAAGAACTTTCTCCCATTTCTGAGCAAGTTTCTTCAATGACTCAATAGTCATTGGTATCTTTCCTGAAAGCATTTCAGAGAAATATACATCCGTTATGCTTTCAAGTTGAGGCTCTTGAGGAATTCTTGGTCTGAACGTCTCTGTTTGATAAATAGCTGGGAGCGCTTTAACCCATGGTATAGCCTTTTGCGCCTCTGGATTATCAAGAACTGATTCTCTTATAGGAGCTATTCCGAATTTTTCAAGCACATGGAGAGTTGCCCATTTTGAAGTGGCAAAAAGTAAAAATTTAGCGGCTGCTATTTGTTTTTTGAGCGGAATATATTTACTAATTCCCAGGGCCCAATTTCCAGCCACCGATCTTCCAGGCATTGGAGCTATTCCGATTTTTTCTGAAGCTGGTTGAAGGGCAGGTGAAGACTTGAACTGCATGTAAGGGTTCGTCCATTGTGGACACATAGCAGTCATTCCTTGCGAAAAATATTCTATTGTTTGACCATAATCCGATCCAAGGGGATCTGGAGCATATGGCATTAATGCCTTCATATCTTCAAGTGCCATAAGCCCATATTTGTTGGCAAAAGCGGGTTTCCCATTAGATGTAAAGTAGTCACCATATGTTATATTAACAGGGCCAAATTCCCTCACACCATCAGGACTTCTTCTGTATGGTCCAAAGAATAGTGGGAACATGTAAAACATTGTATGAGTGGTTGGAAACATCAATGCTATGCCAAATCTTGTCGGTGAATTCGGATTGTATTTTTTTGTGAAAAATCTGGCAACGTCTACAGCTTCTGCCCATGTTGTCGGAACTCTTAGAGGTCTTCCAAACTTATTATAAAATTCTTTTTGATACTTTGGATTATTAAAGAGATCTTTCCTGTAGTAGAAAAGCATTGTATTGTTATAGTAGGGGAGTCCTATTAAATCACCGTTCCACTCACCTAATCTCTCCGCCAAAGGTAGAAGATCCTTCCAGTCGTAATTTTTAGGGACAAGGTTTGAATGTTCTTTGAAAAACTTCGTTAGATCAAGAGCACCGCTATGAATAGACCCTGCTGTCATAACATCCCAAGTGAAAATGTCATACACACCAGACCTTGCCCTTAAATCCGCAAGCAGCCTTGGATATAACGTCTCCCATGAAACTATAGAAACATTTATCTTTATGTCAGGATTCTGCTTCTCGAATTGTTGAGCAAGCCATTGTAATGAAGGTCCAGTGTCAGGAGACGTGATCAAACTTAGAGTCACACTTGCCATTGCTGTCACGGCAAATAGACCTACCAATATACCCACCATCATCAAAATGGTGTACTTTTTCATCCTACAACACCTCCCACAAAAATTTAAAAACTTAAAAACTCTGACGGCACAAATTCGCCTAACTACGCGACTCCTCACCTCCTTTCAAAAGAACCTTCCTTTCAAACATAACTAAACTTCCGCATACTCAATTCCAAGCATTTCACACAACAGTTTCCATCTTCTTGTCTGTTCCCCAAGGTTGAAACATTGGTGATGTGTGCCCCCGTATTTCAACCAACCATCAAGACAATTCCTAACCCCATTTACTGGCTTGAAATGGAAGTACGGCATTTCAACGTGCGGCATCTCCTCAGTATCGAGCACATCACCTCTTGAAACTACAAGTCTGAATCTCTCTCCTTCAATTGGCACTAAAGAAGCGATTGTTGCTGGACCAGGTTGTGCACTAAAAACAATTGTTGGGGGATTTTCAAGTCCTCCTATCCCAAGCGGCCTGTCTATAAGTTTTATCGCTCTATCTTTTCTTGCTATTTTCCAATTTCCCTCTCCCATATGACTTATCAAGACAGAATCTCTTTTGAAATCCATTGCGTACATTTCTGCGAAGTGTGCATCACCAATTAAAGAGTGGCCGGCTGCCACAAGTGTTGCAGCACATACATCTCCTTCGGCTCCATATCCGTAACCTTCAGCCATAAGGTCTGATGCGGCCATAAGTGGGAGCTGTTTGAACCTTCCATCATCTGCAACGGCTTGAAAGTATATACTGAATGCTTCATAGCCTTTATCTTCTAAAAATCTCTTTATCGCTATTTCAAACTTCGCCGCGTATTCGTGATCTTCTCTCTTCAACTTCGGATCTATTTGAAAATGTTTTTTCTGCTTTTCTATAAGTTCGTCAATCTCTTTTTTGCTTACCTTTTCAAAAATGGAATATATCGTCCCCATGCTTTCGTGAATTATTAAGGGACCAATTTTTCTCAAAAATGCCGATGAATCAACGCTTATATCTCCCATCCCTGGCATCTGCCCAAAGACAGCTACTTTCATCCTTCTGAGTTTTGTGATAGTCTGAGCGGCTTTTGCCCAATCAAGAAAATACGATTTGAAAGTTTCGGATTTCCAATCACCCGTGACAACTTCAAAATTAATCCCTGTCCTTAACATCGCATTCGCATTATCTTGAGCACCATGAATTCCTTGATTGTACGTGAGATCTCCCATGTCCCAATCCTGGGTTACTTCTGGAACTGGTTGAATATTCGCAAGTAAAATTGGAAGATGATTTTCTTGCAAAGCTCTTACAAGTCTCATTCCAGGACTGTATGTGAGCATCACAATCATGATGCCGTCAACATCTGAGTTGTTGAATTCTTTGACACGCTTTTCTATATCTTCACGTACACGAGCAGGGGTAGCGAAGACAACATCTGCAACATCACTTAATTGTTTTACAATCTCTTTTGCATAATTTGCTTGTCTTTCTGTGATGCCAGGAAGCATATCATCATAGAGCTCTTGCATAATTCCTAAAAGGCCTATTCTCGGCTTTTTCGTTTCCAACACTATATGCCACCTTTCTTTAAGAAAATTCAGATAATCTCTGGAAGATATCCTTTACTCTTTTGTAAGCTTCTAAATACACCTTGTAATACTTATCATAAATTCTATGATTTTCTTCATCTACACATATTAACGGTCGAAATTTAATCCATTCTTTTATCCTCTCGGGTCTATCAATGATTTTTGTTCCAAGACCAGCCAGAAATGCATCTCCGAAAGGTGCTTCTACATCTTTTGATAGGCGTTTCATATTGAATCCAGTCACATCCGCAAATATTTTTACCCAAAACTCTGACCTTGCAACTCCCCCCACAATCCAGCAATCAGGATTCAATTTCATCCCGGTGCTTATCGCCACTTCCATATTATGCCTTAGAGAGTACGCCGCTGCTTCCAACATGGCTTTGTAAACGTGAGCACGTTTATGATAAAGACTCAATCCCAGTATGGTTCCCTTAGCATCCGGGTCCCAAATGGGAGATCTTTCACCCATAAAATATGGAAGAACTATCACCCCATCACTTCCTGGAGGAATCGTTTTTGCCTCCATTTCAAGTAAGCTATAAGCGGATATCCCTGTTTTCTTTTCAACTTCTTTTTCGTAATCACCGAATTCATCTCTAAACCATCTGGCCAATGCTCCCGAAGTAGCACTTCCCCCAAACGTGTAAATCATCTCATCTTCATAAACAACATATGGAAAGCTAACCAAGGACGGTGTCAAATACTTGCCATTATGAACAGTCCCCCAGCACATCGATGTGCCAGCCATCGCAACATGCTCTCCCTCGTTCAACACTCCAGCACTCAATTGTGCCACAGGAGCATCAATTCCTCCTGATACAATGGGTGTTCCTTCCAATAAACCTGTTGCATCAGCGTATTCTTTACATAATTTGCCTACCACATCTGTAGATTTCAATATTCTTTTTGGCAACTTTTCCTTTGGTATTCCTAAAACTTTGCACATTTCATCTGACCATGTACGTTTATGTATATCAAAGACTCCTCCTATGTTTCCGGCTGAGCTGTAATCAGTCGCTAATTCACCGGTTAGTTTGTACACAATGTAATCCTTTGGTGTAACAAACTCATAAGTGTCTTCCCATACTTTTGGCTCGTGTTTCTTTATCCACATCATTTTGGTGAAACCAAAATAAGAATCGACATAATTTCCGGTTATGCCAAATATCTCATCTTTGGGTACATTCTCTTTTACCCACTCTGTTTCTTTTCTTGCTCTCCGATCCATCCAAATCAGACATGGATACAAAGGAACTTTGTTTCTATCCACAGGAATTCCTGAGCCACCATACAGTCCACTAAAAGCAATCCCAGCCACATCTTTGGCCTTTATTTTGGACTTTTCTAAGCATTTCTTTAAGGTTTTAACAACTGCACTAAGCCACACATCAGGCCATTGTTCAGCCCACGAAAGTTTAGAGGTTAGAACATTGTATTCTTGAAAGCTATCAGATATGAAATTCCCTTTTTCGTCAACGATCACAGATTTAGTTCCTTGAGTTCCTATATCTGTACCTATTAAATACATTGAAGTGCTCCTTATGATAAATTTTATTTTGTTTGTCCGTAATGCTTGTGATGAAATTCATACAGTTTAAGAGCTTCATTTTCGTTCAATGCTTGAGGGGTTCCCATCGTTCTTGCAAAATACGCCGTTTTGGCAACTTCTTCAAGAAATATAGCTTTTCTAAGAGTTTCGTTTATATCTTTGCCAACAACCAGGACACCATGATGATCCAAGAGCACAGCACCAGCCTTATTCATTACAGATAGCGCAGCTTCGCCGATAGCTTCCGTGCCCACTGCAGCATATTTCGTAATAGGGATTTCAACTCCAAAAACATCAGCATGAGCAGTACTGTAAACAAGTAATGGCTTTCCTAAAATGGCAAAAGCAGAAGCATATGGTGAATGTGTGTGAATAACGCATCCAACATCAGACTTATGTCTATAAATGTACAAATGAGTAGCGGTATCTACAGATGGCCTTTTGTTTCCTTCAACAACATTTCCTTTCATATCAACAACAACAAAATCATCCGGAGTCAATTCGTCGTATGGAACGCCTGATGGCTTTATAAGAACATGCTCATCAGTCTTCACACTCACATTCCCGCTCGTGTACTCTACTAAATTATACTTTTCAAGCATAATATGTGCATGATAAAGTTTTTTTCTAAGATCTTCGTACATGTTTTTTCCTCTTTCTATTTTCAATTCAAACAATTACTTTCACTTTTTAAAAATCCTAATCGATACCGGTATCGTTACCGACAACCTATTGTAGTATTTTGGTGACAAATCTTGCAAATTCATTTTAAGCCTCTTTTAGATGTTTTTAAGCGTTTACAAGCATTTATTAGTTGTTAACTCGTTGAACCTTAAAATATCTCGGAATTTCTTTGGTTTTCTACAGTATGCAATAAACAGAATATTACGCGAATACGGGTTTGTAGAACTTTGGGATTTCTGTTTTGCAAATGATCCTGATTTTTCCAAACTTCTCTTTTGAAGTTATATAATTGCTTTGATAGTCATATTATTCAAAAGGTGTTGAAAAATGGGAAGAAAATATGAATTTGGAAAAACATGGTGGGGAAAAGAATGGGTAAAGGCGCTTGAAAGCATAGATAAAGATACCAACAGATTACCACGAGGTAGAAG
>WFSH01000062.1 GCA_015486145.1 Mesoaciditogaceae bacterium | reverse complement strand
TTTATCTTGATAATCCCATCTTGCCACAAAAAATAAGGATGGACGACTTTAGACGAAAGAAATCCAGCAAACTCTTTATCTGTCGCGATGAAATAGTCAGAAACCACACCGTTTTTGAATTCCCATGGTATGGGAGACATCATGAATCCAATGGAAAAATCCCCGCTTCGTATAGATGTGAAAACTTCTTCAGGCTTTACAAATGTGCATGGTCCCCACGATTGAAAGTTGTTCATAAAGAGTGTTTCAGAAGAAGTGAATTCCCCAAGTTCCAGATCTTCAACAAACTTTGAGCTATCTGAGAAATTTTTCAGCGAAAATTCAATCTTAAAACCCTTCGCATGTGTAATGTTGGCATTTACTTTCAAGCCTTCATATCTTTTTGAGAATCTCCCGGCTTTGATTTCACTGTCAAATATTTTCAACTGAATTCCTCCACTTTAAGTTTGTTGAAAACTTCTTGCATCACAAGATTAATCGGTTCTTCTTTCGGCATAGAAAAGGTGGTTGCTACAGTTAAATGTCTTTTGTTTCTAACAACGACCACATAAGCCAACTCGCCATAAATCCAACCATATGTGACTCCCGCTACCACATCAGCATCGCCTATGACTTTCATCATCAAACCATTTTTAAGGAGTGATATATGCCTTATGTCCATAACTCCTCCATCTGATACGTCTTTGAATATATCCGGAGCCATCCAATTAAAATTCGTTATCCAATCACCTGAAAGCATATTTTTCTTCTTCAAAACACTGATCTTGGAATTTCCAAAAGTGTATTCTCCCTCTTTTTCCAAATAGACGATTTCAACATTACCAGCTTCGTCTTTGAACTCTGGTATCTCTAAAACCGCGATGTCCATGTAATTTTTTGATACAATTACTCCATTTCTATCTTCCAGCTCAAACCATATCTTTTTCAGTCCTCGTATTTTTTCGATTTTTAGCGTCAGTTTGTGCTGATTCATACCATCTGTCACATCAATATCTTTGGACAACAATTCCACATTCTCAATCCTGACATGAAGCCTCATTTCTCCCGTTGTTCGAGAGTAATTTGAAATCGTCAAATCCACATTCAAAGGCTCTCCGATAAAGTAAGAATACTTTGAAGCCCTTGGGATCAAAAGAATCGGAGTGTTGATCATCTTGAGGAGATCAAAATGCCATTTTGGCCTTCTGTGCATGTCAAGCAAACCATTTGCTTCCCAAAATACATCTGTGAACTCCGTTATTACATATCCCTTTATTGAACTGTAAAGTCTTATCTCCTCAATTTGGTACTTCAAAGCGTTGAATTGCTCTTTCTGAGTCAGAATGGCAAATGTTTCATAGTCTTTGAAATGTTTGGAAAGTGATGAATTGAAAAATCGCTCTTCAACTCCATCTGGAATCGTTTCTGGAATGCTCCTGAATGGACGTCCCATGCGCTTGACATCACGAATGAAAGCAGGTAATCCCCATATCCCAAACTCGGAGATGATCTTTGGTTCTTTCTCGTTTTTTTCTGAATCACCGTAATTCGAAAAGGTATCTTTTTCCCCACATACAAATCTTGAAATATCCGAATTCCATTCTTGAACATGATCTAGAGATCTGTAAAAATGAAAATCGTCGATGTCGGTTTCAATGTGAAAGTTTCCACTGCATGGAGAATTGTCAACCACTAATCTGTTGCCTACTATCTTCTTCGCCCTTCTATACATTTCATGAAGCCATTTTCTTTGCTCTCCTTTTGACAGATCCAATCCCCAACTTTCGTTTATCACCGTGAAAATCACAAATGATGGATGATTGTAATCTCTTTCAATAATCTCATCGAGAGTATCTCCGAACTCTTTTGTCGATTTATCTGTAAATTTATCGAAATTTGGAATCTCTTCCCATATAAGCATTCCCATTTCATCCGCAAGTTCCAAATATCTCCTGTCTGGTACTTTTATGTGACATCTGAGCAAGTTCAATCCCATCATTTTAGCTTTGACAAATTCATCTTTTAAACAAGAAATCGATGGCGTTGTGTAGAGGGTGACGGGATAAAAATCTTGATCAAGTACTCCGCGTACAAAAAATTCTTTCCCATTTAAAAGTATTTTCCCATTAACTGATTCTATGTCTCGAAATCCGATCTTCGATTCCCATCGATCCATGATTGCACCTTCTTGGATAAGTTCAAGTTGAAGCAAATATAGTTTTGGGTTATCAAATGACCATGGAATGATCTTATCAATTGAAAATTCAAAAACGAAATCTTTTGAATTTATGAGTTCTGATTTATCGATTAGAACTTTATCTTCATCTTTTAAAACAATCCTTATCTTTGAATTGACCTTTTTGTCCAAGTTTCCATGGATTTGCAGTGAATGCTTGAGATAAGATGCATCAACATAGAGAGATTCAAAGAAATCTTTCCCTCTTTCTTCTATATAAACGTCTCTCCATATACCGCTTACATTCCCATACCAATTTGGAATGCCATTCTGTTTTCCGTGCGGGATCTCCGTAGCCTTTTCTTCCGTCGGATCGGTGACGTGGACGACAAGTTCATTATTTTCTTTAAGAACTTCGGTTATCTCGAAGAAGAAAGGTGTGTACCCTCCATCGTGAGAGCCAAGAAATTTTTTATTCATATAGACGTCAGCATGATAGTCTACCGCTTCGAAATTCAGAAAATACCTCTTTTCAGAGTCAAGATCGATCGCGAATTCCTTTTTGAAAAACATGCGTTCTTTGTGATCTTCAAAAAATTCTTCGATACAAGATGGGATCTTGATTTTGTTATCAAAATGAAGATCTTCTACATCCAAGTTCTCATCTGAATCATAAAATTCCCATTTTCCATTTAGAGACAATATCAATGAAATCACTTCCTTTTCTTATTGGCTATTTTGGTTTATGTAAATTTTTAACGCGATATCATTTAAATTACTCAAGTTTAAATTTAATTTGATTTTGTTTTCGTGAGTTGAGATCTTAGTTAGATTTAGTAATTCTCCAGTATAAGTATTCCAGAATTCAACGTTATAAGTACCATTTTTTAAGTTTGAAATAATCAAATTCACTGCGGAAAAGTTTATATTTTTGAGATTTTTGGTATTGTTTTTCAAAAGCCATACAATTCTGGAATTATTATCACCACAAGAAAATGGAATGAGGTAATTATTCAAATTCCCATAAATAGCGATATCGTTATCGTCGGGGAATGCTTTAAAATGAAGCCAGTCTATTCCCGGTGAATCGATGAATTTCGAAATGGCTCTATAAGTATCTAAACCGGTTATATTAGAAGGGTGTAGATAAGGCCATTTAAGTCCTGGTCCACAAGCTCCAGAAGCGAACTCTGCCCATAACATGTTATGATGGTAATCTTCATTGTCTGCTGGTGGCAGTGACCAACCGTTTATGGGGCCGTCTTCGGAATCAAGATAAGGTTTTGAGTAATCCAACTTTCTTAAATTTTCTACAACTGCTTGAGATACTTCAATTGCCGGATTGATCGTGTTTGTTGGATTGCTGACAGCTGGTAGATATAGGTGAGTTGTAACAAAGTCGAGGTGCTTACTTTTATAAATCGCTTTACCTAACTCGCCAGACAAAACTGGAGCGGCGGTTGACACAGTTATCAAATGATGCTCACCGAACTTGGAATCTTCGTAGTTTTTTATGAAATCAGAAATGGTTTTAATGTATTTGCTTATAGCTTCCGTGTTGTTATTACCATACCAAAGATCTATCTCGTTGTTGATCTCCCATGCAAGTATATGCGAAGTATTTCCCCAGTGATCAATAAAAAACTTGAATCTCATTTCAGTGTCTTCTATGACTTGAGAATTTTCCAAAAATTGATTAAGAGAATCTATTGGCCCGCCGTTCTTGGCATTAAAAGGACTTTCGTCCCAATTTTTGGACATCCAAAACGGATCAAAAGGTTCTATTATGAGGTAGATATCATACTTTTTCGCATATTCAAAAATATAATTCCAAACTTTGATTAGAGATTCGTTTATATTACCTAATGGATCTTCAAATAAAGCTGATCCGCTTGGATCTGATGCATCTTCCATAAAAATTCTTAGAGTGTTTACCCCA
>WFSH01000061.1 GCA_015486145.1 Mesoaciditogaceae bacterium | reverse complement strand
AAATGGATTTAACAGATACTGCCCCTAGGAGGAATCGAACCTCCATTTGCGGATTAGGAATCCGCCGTTCTATCCGTTGAACTATAGGGGCTGAATTCTTTGTAATTATATCATAACGATCCACACCGAGTACATAGAAAAGCAGTTTAATCATGGCTTTTTGCACTTTGACCAGTATGCAAATCCGGAACGACGATAGTGACTTTTGTTCCCAACGTGTACTTCGACTCTATCGATATTTTCGCATTCAGAATCTCACATAGATGCTTTACAAGTGCAAGACCAAGTCCCATTCCCTTTGCACCAGTTTGCGTGCAATTGGATGCCCTGTAAAACCTTTCGAAAATTCTCGGTACCTCTTTCTCTTTTATTCCTATGCCATGATCTTCTATTGATAGCATCAACAGCCCTCTCTGTTTTTTTGCCAAAATCTCCACTTCGCCATTTTCGTACGAGTATTTTATAGCGTTGGAAAGGAGATTGGTGACTATTCTGTAGAGCGCACTTCCATCTGTGTAAACAAAGAGAGTCTCATTAGAATTTATGAAAATCTGAACGTTTTTTGGTTTCCATCTGTATGACATCTCTTCTTTGGCTTCTGAAAGAAGTTGGAATACGTTGACACTCGAAAAAATTGGTTTGTACCTTTTCATCTCCAATTCACTGAGCGAAAGGAGCTGATCCAGCAATTTTTCCAATCTGTTCAATTGAGAAATTGTTCGATCGATATAATTCTCTTTTAGACGAAGTGGGGTACTTGGATCTTTTATAATTTCAAGGAATCCTTTTACAACACCTATTGGCGTCATGAATTCGTGAGAAACAGCAGAAACGAAATCTGCTTTGGCATTCTTGAGAGTTTCTTGAGCTGTCACATCTTTAAAAATCCAATACAATCGATTTTCTTTTAAAACGGTGACTTCACATTCTACCCTTTTTAAACCAAAATAAACAGGCGTTTTCTTCGAAAATAACCTGCCCGAAGAGGCACTTTCAAACGCTTCATTTATATCCGGAAATGAAATTATTTCTATGATTTTTATTCCCCTTTTTACCTTTGAAATGAAGTTATCTCGAAGGGTGTCGTTGTAATCAAGTACGACAAGATCATCATTCGTTACGATCAAGCCCTCATCTACAAAATTCAATGCTTTATCCATTTTTAAATTTCACCAAGTTTGTACCCAACTCCGCGAACGGTTTTTATGACAGAATCTCCCAATTTTTCTCTTATTTTGCTAACATGAACATCCACTGTCCGGAAATCTCCAAAAAAATCTTCTCCCCAAATTCTATCGAGTATTTCTTCCCTGGTAAACACCTTTCTGGGATTGGATATAAGAAGCTTAAGAAGACCAAATTCTTTTTTTGTAAATTCAATTTTATTCCCATTCTCATCTGTGGCTGTGTACGATTCAATATCAAGTGTGTTCTTACCCAACTTCACGACGTTTTTATCCATTTTGTGACCCACATACCTTCTTAAAACGGTCCTTATTCTCGCAACAAGTTCATATCTGTTGAAAGGTTTGGTTATATAATCGTCAGCCCCAAGTTCTAATCCAACGATTTTATCCACATCTGATCTTCTCGCCGTCAAAATCACGATAGGTACATCGTTACCCTGCCTTCTTAAAACTTTGAGTACATCAATTCCTGATTCATCTGGTAACCCTATGTCGAGTAAAATGACATCAACTTTATTGTCCTCCAATTTTTCCCACATTTCAGATGCGGTTTTGGCGGAGAGAACACTGAATCCATTCTCCTTTAAGGTGTAAGAGATTATTTCAACCATATCATCCTCATCTTCCACAATTAATACTGATTTCATGATTTATCTTCCTCGATTCGAAAAACTGTTTTCTTCTAAGAACAACGATGGACAAGCCCACAATAAACCAACGAACCCATCCACGATCGATTAACTCAAAGCAGATTAAATATTTCTTTCCCAAGCAACGTGTAAACTGTCTCTTCACAGATGTTTGTCGCGTGATCTGCTATTCTCTCTATAGCACGAGAGACCAGTATTATTCTCTCCGATTGTTTTATAACTTCATCTGTTGGATATTTCTTTATAATCTCCTCTATGTCATCCACAACCAGCCTATCCAAATCATCTACCTCATCGTCAATGAGCCACACTTCTTTGGCCAATTCCACATCTTCGTCAAAATACGCTCTCATTGATTTTACCATCATATCCGTGGCGATCTGTGCCATTTTTGGAATGTCAACAAGAGGTTTTATTAACTTCTTGCCTTCTAAAAACTCTGTAACTTGAGCAATATTCACCGCTTGATCAGCCACGCGTTCCAATTCTCCTGCGATTTTCATCGCCATGATCACTCTTCTAAGATCAGCGGCAAGAGGTTGGAACTTTCCCAACACTTCATAAACTAACTCTTCTACCTGTCTTTTCAATGAATCTATTCTATCATCATTTTTTATCACTCTTTCCGCAAGATCAAGGTTGGAATTCTCCAATGATTCCATTGAATTTTTGAAGGTTTCGAGTGATGAGCTGAACATCTCATTCAATTTTATTTTTAAAAGATCAAGAGCATGTTCATAATCTGAAAGCCTTGATTGTTCCATATTTTTCCCCTTTCCACGTGGTACTTTGGTACGTTTACAAGACAACTGTTGATTAATTTTTAGGAAAAAATTCAAGAAACAACGATCTTCACTCCCACCCTGTTGAGTTTTTCCACTACTCTTTCGTATCCCCTGAAAAGGATTTCAAAATTCTCAATTTCACTTGATCCATCTGCAATTGCCGCAGCTATGGTTATTGCAGCAGTCTCTCTTAGATCCTTACCTATAAGTTTTGTTCCATGAAGAGATTGAGGGCCTGTCACTTCAAGTGTTTGTCCAACAATGCTTACGTTGGCTCCCATTTTTTTGAGCTCTGGAACGTGTCCAAATCTACTTTCAAAAATATTCTCGGTTATTTTTGAAATGCCTTTTGCTTTACAGGCAAGTACGGTAATTTGAGGTTGCAAATCTGTTGGGAAGCCAGGATAAGGCGCCGTGTTCACTTCAAAAGGATTCAAATCGGACGACTTTATTCGCATCGAATTTCCAAATATCGCTATATTTCCTCCCATTTCTCGTAAATCGTCCACGAAATTCAAAGTGGACGGTGTGATTCCTTTGACGATCAGATCGCCACCACTTGCCATTGCAAGTATGGCATAGGTCCCAGCTTCTATTCTGTCACCGATTATTTCGTAATGCACAGGTCGGAAATGAGAAACACCTTTGACGTGAATCTTAGAAGTCCCCGCACCAACAATGTGCGCTCCCATGGCATTTAGAAAATTCTGTAAATCCACGATTTCTGGCTCTTTTGCGCAATTTGAGAGTGTCACTTCCGTGCCTTTCATCATCGAAGCTGTCGTCATAAGGTGCTCAGTTGCACCAACACTCGGAAAATCCAAATGAACATTTACCTCTTTGAACTGACGGGTAAGGACGGCTTCCACAAAGTCTTTTTCAGTCGAGACTTCAAAGCCAAGCTTCTTCAAACCGTTTAAATGTATGTCTATAGGTCTTTTTCCTATGGAACATCCTCCTGGATAGGGAACTTTGGATCTGCCGGTCCTCAAAGCCAAAGGACCCAAAAAAAGAATGGAAGCCCTTATTTTGGAAGAAAAATCCGAAATATCTCCCTTTAAATTAGAAACAATTAGAGAAACTTCATTTTCTTTAAAAGAAACTTGAACTCCTGCATAACGCATCATAGAAATCATTTCTTGAACATCGGCAAGTTCTGGTATCCTTGAAAGCTCCACCTTTTTTGAGGATAAAAGTGCCGCTGTTAAAATGGGAAGCGCTGCATTTTTCGCTCCGCTTACCAAAATTTCACCCGATACTTTAGAATTCCCCGAAATTTTAGCTATCAATCTTCGATTTCACCCTTATCGTTCTTCCCGTTATTCTCCTTGGTGGTTTTCCCAATCTGAACTTTTACTGAAAAAACTGAAAGAGTCAAAAAAATTAGAATGAAGACCGTGAGCATAAAAATGTGCTTTCCATCTGTGAGACTGTAAAGAAGATGTTTTGGAAGCACTTTGAAATAAGTTGAAAGCGGTACCATGATAGAATAAGATGCCACCAATGAACCCAACGTTGCAAGAGCGGTACCTACAGCCCTCTTTTCACTCTTCAGAATAACAAGTCCGACTATGAATCCAAAGGTTATAAATACTCCAAAACCTACCAACTCTGGATGCAATTTCACACTTATTTTAAATGCCGAAAGCACCCAATTGTAAACGTAATAAGACATTGCCCCCCCTGCCGTAAAACCAGCAATAAAAACGGCAACTTTGTAAAAAGAAATGAAGAATGCCGTGGTGAGAAAAGCGATCATCAATATTACACCCAAATGCAGAATCTTTTCATTCGATTGCTGGATCTGCGAACCGTATTTGCTGATGAGCTGCAACCAAAGATATTCTCCCAGATACACACCTGCAAAAAAACCTATAAGCGCTAAAGAAACACGTATGAGGTAGTATCCAAAAAAAGCGAATGCGAGACTAACTACGAGGAAAATCGCCCAATAACGCACCAAAAACTGAAAAACTATCTCCAAATTCATAGAGAAGATCCCTCCTTCGATTTCAAACAATCATCCCTGAGGGCCTAACATTGGAATAGTCGAAGAATCTGTCCACTTTTTTACCAATTCAGCCAAGAAAAAATTTGCACCTTCTCCCCTTTTTATAGATAATTCAACTTTTTGGATGTCTTTAAGAAGGTTAACGATGCTCTCAAAATCCCACAATTTCAAAAAATTCTTTTTCTTTTTTCCTCCCAAGGGAAATCCCACAAGGTCTGCAATTTGAAAGGACGAAACTCTAAAACTTTTGGCTACCTCTTTCACATCATCCCAACTGTAATCTCTTTTCTCCTGTGTTGCCATCTGAGCAAGTAACATTAACTGTTTTTCAAGAATTCTTACCACAATCAAGGGATGCAATGTACGAAGGATTTCTTTAAGCAGTTCAATCGCTTTGGCCTTCCTTTCCATGAAAACTCTTGTAAATTCGAAGAGATCTGGCCCTGTGTGTGTTACAACCATCTCCTTTACATCTTTCAAAGAAGGCTTTTGAGAAACGAGAGAAAGTTTTTTTATCTCTTGAGCTAAAATATCTACATTTTGTCCAACACGTTTGAGTATTTCCACTTTAACTTCATTTTCCAACACCACTGAAAAAACTTCTGCCATTTCACTTACGATTTTCATCCATCCATTAAAGTCCCATGGCTTTGGATTCGAAAGATCCTCAAATTTTCCAAACTTTCTCAAGACATCTGCTCTTTTAGAAACCACAAGTACATCTGAGTTCGTTTCTTTGCACGCTGCGATAAGCCAGGTTACATCATCTTTCCCCCATTCATCCACAAATTTCGCCATTACAAGGGGACTTTCAAACAATTGATATGAAAAGAGAAAATTTTTCAGCACGTCTTGCTTGGACTCCGTGTCAGGATCTATTACCACCACTTTGCGATCGCAAAATTCGAGCAGATATCTTTTCAGTTTCCAGTTACTATCGACCAAAATGTATTTTTTCATGATCAAACCATTATATAATATTTTGTCACAAATACAAGTACTTCTTTTGAAATCAGAGTCAAAAATTGTTTCCCATTCATACGCCCTTCTCCTCAAGAGATTGCGATTTAATCTCTTCAAATCCCATTGAGGCAGCTCCATATATTCCTGCGTCATCAACGAGATCACTGAGAACTATCTCGTAAGTTCCCCAAAACGATCTCATGACGTTTTCTCTCGTGCGTCGTTTCACGGCTGAAAGCAACACTTCTCCCGCCCTTGAAACTCCACCGCCAATTACGATCAGCTGAGGATTAAAAATATGGATAAGATTTCCCAAGGCTATCCCAAGCGCTGTTGATACCCTCTCTAAAACTTTTAAACCAAGAGGATCTTTAGCCTGAGCCGCTTTCATCACACTTTTGGCACTAAAGTCAGCCAAACTGCTCTTTGGATATCTCTCTTTCCATTCCTTCGCCAATCTTGATATTCCAGTTGCAGAGGCTATTGTTTCGAGGCAACCGTGATTTCCACACCCACACATATATCCATTGGGTTCTACTACAATGTGTCCAAGCTCAGCACCTATACCCGTTGAACCTCGCAACAATTGTCCGTTGGAGATGACTCCCCCACCAACACCTGTCCCCAGAGTTATTCCAATGATGTCGGTGTAACCTTTTCCGCTTCCAAACCACTTTTCACCAACAACAAAGGCATTTGCATCGTTTTCAACAACAACTTTCACACCGATTCTCTTTTCGAGTTCTGAAGCCAAAGGTACGTCGATCCAATCGGGGAAATTTGGTGAAAACCTAACAATTCCATGTTCGTGTTCTATAGAGCCTGGAGAACCAACCCCGACTCCATCGATCCCACCTATCGACTCAATCAACTTCAAAGATGCTTTCGAAATCCTTTGAACCACAGATTCAAATCCATCACTAACACGGGTCTCAATTGTCAACTTTTTGACTATCTTACCTTCCTCGTTAACAACTCCCATGGATACATTTGTTCCGCCCAGGTCTATTCCAAGCACTTTCACATTCTTCCACCTCTCTCAGCTTTGAAATGGTTCATTTTTATGCTAAAATAAAGTTTGGACATCGTGCTAGGCGGGGAGTTAGCGGTTCCCTGAACCCGAAATCCGCTTTATGCGGGGCTGATGATCAATTGAGGTCAGCTGCTGTACGGAAAGGGCCCGTTTTGAGGTGTTGAAAACAAGGTCCCACGCAGCGGAAAACCACGAACCTGGTCAGGTCCGAAAGGAAGCAGCCATAAGTGGCCACTTCTGGGTGACGTGGGGTTGCTTTGTTGGAGCTTTCAAAACAGGTACCGCCTTGTAGCAACTTGATCGAGATTGATCGCACGATGTCTTTTCAATTTATTCCCAATTCTTTACGCATAAAGCTCACAAACTTTTCCGCGATTTTAGGCTCAAACATTTTGCCACTCTCTGATTCTATGAGATCAAGTGTTTCCCTTTCATTTAAAGGTCTTCCCATTATTTCCGAAGAAACGGTATTAAGAGCATCATCGTAAAAGTCACATATTCCGACAACTCTTGCATAATAAGGAATTTCTTCGCCTTTCAAACCGTCTGGATACCCCTCACCATCCCATCTTTCATGGTGACTTCTGGCTATGGGGGCAGCGTCTTCCAAAACAACCGTTGTGGCGAGAAAAATAGAGCCCACCACGGTATGATCGTGACCGTTGTGTAACCATTCCCTCAATCTCGTTGGAGTGTAAAGCATCAGTTGCTCAATACCTATTTTCCCCACATCGTGAAGCATGGAATACTCCAAAAGCAGATCAAGCTCTTTCCCTTTTATATCAAGTAACGGTGCGAATTTTTTTACCAATATCGTCACACGTTCGGAATGACTCATCCCATTTCTATCCTCAACTTCACCGTTCACTATAAAGCTTTGAAGCATTCGACTGATCAATATTCTCATTCTACGTCTATACACAAAAACTTTATTAAACTCCGTGTTCAAAGATGCCGCCACAGCCAAAGCTAACGCGGGATCAGAGCTTTCAAGATGAGATATTTTCCCATCACATATCACGTCAAATTTATCTTTTTTCTGCACGCAAACCGGGCGATCAGATTCTATTGGAATTTTTGAAAAAATAACAGACGCATTTTCTCTTTCAACGATGTTTACAAACGGATCTATTTTGTCAACAACCCAATTCATCTCTTCAGGTACGAAAACTTTTATGTACTCGTTCATCAAATCACCCCGCCAAAATATGCGCCGTTCCATTCATCAACCAAAAAAGCACCGGGTTCAGCACCACGTTTACAACTCCAAAAATTATTAACACCAGCAATATTATCGTACCATACATTTCGTATTTTAACATCCAATTCATGTATTTACTTGGGAGAAGTGCCACTAAAACCTTCGAACCATCCAAAGGAGGCACGGGAATCAAGTTGAAAATGAACAAAACATAATTTATGAGTATAAACCATCCCACAACGTCAGCTAAATATGCAATGTAAGGGCTCGCCGTGAAGTTGGGAAATTGCCCTAAAATCGGAAAAGAATATCGCGCATAAGCGTAAAATCCGCTTTTTATGAACACGTATTCCGCGAGGAATCCACTTACAAGGTTGGAAAGCGGTCCGGCCAGTGAAACGACTATCATGTCACGTTTTAAATGTTTGAATTTCCAAAAATTAATTGGAACGGGCCTGGCCCATCCAAAATGAAAAAAAATCAACATCAACGTTCCAAAGGGATCTAAATGCTTTACGGGATTCAGAGTAAGGCGTCCAGCTTGTTTCGCAGTATCATCTCCAAAAAAATGGGCACTTAAGGCGTGAAAGTACTCATGAATGGAAATGGCTAAAAGCACCCCGGGTGTCGCGCCAAGTGCCTGTATCAACAAAAGCCTCAGGTTATAAAACATGCTTTACCTCTTTAAAAGTTACCAATTCTCTCAAAGCCTTTTTAAAGTCCTCAGCTAAAGGAGCGACAAACTTCATTGGCTCACCCGTGATTGGATGATAAAGCTCAAGCATTGCCGCATGCAACATCTGACGTTTTACCCATCCCAATGGATGAGAAGGTCTTACACCATACACTTTATCCCCCACAACCGGATATCCCATATATTTCATGTGCACCCTTATTTGATGAGTACGACCGGTCATTATTTTTAATTTCAACAGCGCCCATGAGTCAAAGCTTTTTATCACCTCATAATACGTAAGTGCCCTTCTTCCCCAATCCAAAACATCCATTCTGGTCCTAACTTGTGGATTTCTGGCTATTGGAGCATCAATCTCACCTTTAAATTTTTTAGGCACTCCCTCCACAAGTGCGAAATACAATTTTTTCGTTTTTCGAGCTTTGAACTGAGCGGAAAGTACCCTTTGAGTCTCCGGATCTTTCGCCACAACGATCACTCCAGAAGTATCTTTGTCCAACCTGTGAACTATAAAAGGTCGAATTTCACCCTTAAATCTCCAAAGTAAGGCGTTAACAAGTGTTCCGGTGGTTTTTTTTGTGGTTGGATGCGTCACGAGTCCAGCTTGCTTGTTTATGACGATCATGTACTCATCCTCATGAATTACATTCAGCTCTATTTGTTCGGCCGGAATTTGAGGGATCTCCGGCGGCGGAAAAATCGCTTCGACAAAGTCTCCAACTTTTAATTTGTAAGAAGGCTTTGTTTTTCTTGAATTAACGGTTATTTTACCAAGACGGATGAGATTTTGAAGTAATGTTCTTGATGTGTGAAAAGGGGCAAATTCCATCATTGAAACGTCTATTCTTCTACCCGCTTCTCTCGTCGTGACTTTCAACTCGATCTTTGTGTCTTTTTGCATTCTTACCATCTCTTTTTAAGAAGTAAAGCCCTATTCCAACAGCTCCAGCTACAACACACGAATCGGCCACATTAAAAACTGGCCAATAAGGCAACTGAATAAAATCGATCACAAACCCAAAAAACAACCTACTTATAACGTTATTTGAAATGGCGCCCCCGATGAGTAGTCCCATTGACAAATTGAAAAGCCAATTTCTTTCTTTCCACATAAATGAAAAAATTATCAAACCGGTTATTATAGAAAATATAACGACAAGCACTATATTATCTGCTGTCCTGCCACTGTTGGCAAAAAGGCTGAATCCTATCCCGGTATTACGAACATACGTGAGATTTAAAAATCCTTTCACAACCGTGATAGATTGCCACAGATGCATTTTCGTTTCCACAAGGTACTTTGTCAACTGATCCGCAGCGATCACCAAGGCAACTATGCTCCACTGAAAGATCATCCTCAAACCTTCCTGTAAAAAAAAGGTTCAACAGGCTCAAGACCTATTTTTCGGCTACCAAAAATTCTCTCCGTTCCTCCCAAAAACAAAATTCCTCCTGGTTTCAAAGCTTTGGAGAATTTCCTGTACAACTCCTCCTTGGCATCCATTTCAAAGTAAATGACGACGTTTCTGCATAAAATAGCCAAGAGATTTTTTTCAAACGGATCCGACAACAGATCATGTCTTTTAAAGGTTACACGGCGTTTTACGCTTTCAAGCACTTGATACTCACCATGCTCTAATTTTTTGAAATACTTTGCCCTCATCGAAAAACTCACATTTATCAAAGATTTCTCATCGTAAACACCATCTTTTGCAATTTCAAGAACGTTGGGATCGAGATCGGTGGCAAGCACTTTGAAACCAGCGGGAGCTTTGAGCTCTTCGAGCATGATCGCCACGGAATAAGCTTCTTCACCGCTTGCACATCCGGCACTCCAAATCGTTCCATAACGTTCTTTCTTTATTTCCTCAGAAATATGATGTTCAAAACGTTTCCATTTCTCCGGATTCCTAAAGAATTCGGTAACATTAATGGTTATCCTATCAAAAAACTCTCTCTGTCTGGATGGATCTTTGTCGAGAATCCTCAAATATTGCTCATAATCCTCAAATTTGTATTTTCTCATCAAGAGATCGACACGTCTTTTCATTCTTTCAAGTTTGTATCCAGACATGTCAAAATCCATTTTTTTTCTTATTTCATTTGCAAATTTCATGAAAGAAGCTTCATCCAACACCCTAAAACCCCCATTGCATCCCAAGCCACAAAGAATCAACTTT